>JAGORE010000001.1 GCA_018062985.1 Rickettsiales bacterium
GTTTTGTGATCCAGATAGTCAGATACAACTTGTACCAAGTCTGAACGATAAAATTCTTTGAAATTAGTGGCTATTTCTTCTAAGATTTCTTTTCTTTTAGGCGTTAATTTTTGTTTTTTTACATGCAATGCCTCCACAGCATTTATAGCTTCTTTCAGATGTTTTCCAGGGCGTGCGGTTTCTATAATTGATTTGGTTAGTAATCGCTTATATTGTGTCTGAAATTTTTCTGTTTTTAAATATTCTGGTCCATGTACTAAACAAGCTCTAAAAAAGCTAATATATTCTTTTTGTAAATCAGTTACTTTTGCACTGTTATTTGCTAGTAAGATTCTACCATTATTGAAGCATAAAGCGGTGCAAACTTCATCTTTTGTATTTAACAATCTGGCTATAGAATCTAAGCGTCTATTCTGTGGTGACCTATCAAGAGTTCTGTCGTATTTTCCAAAGCCTTGTTGTGGTTTACCTTTCATCACTACCTTAAATCAATAGTTTTGATAGTAACATAGCGCTTATTAACAAACAGTTAACGACGAACATTGGCAAGTCTAGAGGTTTTTTAGTATGATGCTCCAGGCGGATAATGCAGAGGATGTTCTGTTGTGCCTAGTAAACCATGTTGTTCTGCTGGGCCTGTATTGTGTGTAGCGTTTTCTGTCGTAACCACAGGCTCTGTATGATGTTCCGGCAACCGCTGATTTAGTAGCATCATTGTGTGTGTAAATTGTGCTGGATCGATACCATCCATCATAGTCATAGTTGCAGCATTCATTGCCTCTTGTATTTCTTCCACAGTCCACTGCGCTGCAAATAATGCTTGTACTAGATTGTGGTTACCATAACGTGCTGCTTCAGCTAGTGGCGTGGTGTCGTCATCTTCTGTTCTAAAGTGAAGGTCTGTAGGTAACATAGATTGTATCAAGGCATCAAACGCTTCTTTTTGACCCTCATTGATAGCCGCCATTAAGGCTTCTTGTGTTTGTTTCATTGTAAATTCCCATATTTATAACTAAACCAAGGGTTTATAACGGATCTTAAATATTAGTAATAAGTATTACGAAAAAGTTTATAAAAAATTACAAGCCGCAGATTTTGTGTGATTAAGGCAACAGATAGGTTGCAAATGTATTAAAGAAAGTTAACTTATAGCAGTGACACATATCATGTGACTACAATTTTTTCATTATGATTGTACACCACTCATCTTCATAAATTACTTCGAGAGTTTTAAATTGATGCTGATTATAGCAGTCAGTCACATCTTCTAATTGTCTAATTGTTAAACCTGATAAAACAAGGATCGTACTTGGGGAACTGATATTATTGATATCTGAGGCTATTTGTATTAAGACGCTTGATAAGATATTGCAGATAATAAGCTCAAAAGGAGTGTTGGTAGTTATTGTCTGATGATCTATGCCATCAGCTTGTATAGCTAGAATATTTTCTGCATTATTTTTTTCTATATTTTCTTGCGCAACTTTTACAGCATCCATGTCAATGTCTGTAGCTAGTATTTTTGCATTTCTAAATAATTTTGCTGCAGCAATAGCTAAGATTGCCGAACCACTACCTACATCTATAATATTGATAAAATCATTTGTTTTGCTTAATTGCGATATTGCCCTTAAACATCCTTTGGTCGTATGATGTTCTCCTGTACCAAAAGCATTGCCTGGATCTATGTTTATACAAATCGCATTTTGATGTTGAGATAAGGTGTTTTGATAGAAAGAAGAGTAAATATAAATATTATTTACTAAGATAGGTTTAAAGTTTTTTTGAACCTCAGTTACCCAATCTTTATTTTCTATATCTATTGTAGAGATTTCTACGCTTGGAAGATTAAATTTTTTTCTAATCTTTTCTATTAGCGTCATGACTTGTTCTGGTTTATCAGTGTAAATACTAATTTGCCATTGTTCGGCTGTTTCTGCTTCTTCGTTATCAAAAGGAAAGTAAGAAATCGTAAGATCTGTGAGCGATTCAAATGTCTGAGTATAAGTTTCAAGAAACTGTTTTTCTACAACAAAAGCACAAAGCATTTATGATAATGCTTTATCTGAGGTAGAATCTAGAATTTTTTTTGTTGCTGCTTCTGTTTCAGCAATTGTACGATTAATTGCTTCTTGTATATGAGGTAGTTTTGAAAACACAGCGTCTCTTAAAATAACATTGCCGTTTCTAGATAAATAATCCAGAGGAGATTTTCCCATGTTATTTTTAATTTGAATAGTTGTAGATGCGTTTTTATCGAGTGCTAGTAGCATTTTTGCTACTTTTGTATATATATCATTTAAAGATCTTATACCTTTGGCTCGTTGCGCAATATAATTAATTGGTGTATTGCCGCGCCTATCTTGAACACTAAGTGTAGCACCGCGTGTGATCATTGTCTGGAATGTTTGAAATATTTCTTCTGCGGACACATCGTATGTTAAGAAAATGTCAATTGATTTTATAGCATTATATATAGGTGTAAAACCGAGGGTATCAAGCTTATTAACGTCTGCACCACTTTCTATTAGTAAAATGGCTACTTTATTGTCTATTTCTATTGCTAAATTAAGAAATAATTTACCTTGCGTATCTTTTTCATTAACTATAGATGGTTTATCTTTTAGTATTTTTGCTATAGTTTTGAGGTCTTTATTTTTTATGGCCTCTTCAAATGCTTTTACGTCTTTGCTTTGTATCTCAGTCATAGTTACAACCATGTTTATTTCTGGTAAAGATAGCTATATATATATCATTTTCTTTAACAAATCAATTACTCTTTGCAATCTTTTAATAAACTTATTATTTTGTATTAGTGATTTTGAGTTTCTAATTGTGAATATATGTTTTATAATGATGTTAAACAATAACCTGTATTTATGTTGTATAAAGATTTCTCATCGATTTTTTTAACGGATTTTTATAATCTAACAATGTCGTATGCCTATTGGCAGAAAGGACTTCAGAATACTGAGGCAATTTTTCATTTTAACTTTCGTAAGAATCCTTTTAGTGGCGGGTTTATTATTTTTGCAGGATTAGAAACTATAGTGCAATATATTGTTGCTGATCAGTTTTTATCTAATGAGAACGTAGAGTTTCTTGCTTCTCAAAAAGATTCGGAAGGGAAGCCTTTGTTTGATAAAGAGTTTATATTATATTTAAGTACATTAAATTTTAATGATTGCACTATTTATGCAGTTAAAGAGGGGACGGTGGTTTTTCCTTTTGAACCAGTGATTAGAGTAGAGGGTCCAATAATTAAATGTCAAATCCTAGAAACCTTGTTTTTAAATGTTATTGGTTTTCAAAGTTTAATTGCAACTAAAGCTGCTAGAATATGTATGGCGGCAGGCGAAGATGAGGTTATAGAGTTAGGAATGAGACACGCACATGGCGTTGATGGAGCGCTATCTGCCAGTAGAGCGGCATTTATTGGTGGATGTGTCGGTACTTCCAATATTATAGCGGGGAAAGAATTCGGGATTCCTGTAAAAGGTACTCAATCACATTCTTGGATCATGTTTTTTGGTGATGAAAAAAAAGCCTTTGATGAGTATAGCGATGTATTTACAGATAATACTTTTTTGGTTGATACTTATTCTACTATGGAAGGAGTAAATAATGCTATTTTTATTGGGAAGCAACTACAGAAAGTAGGTAAAAAATTAGTTGCTATTCGCTTGGATTCTGGTGATTTGTCTTATCTTAGTATCAAAGCACGAGAAAAATTAGATGCTGCAGGGTTTAGTGATACAAAGATTATAGTGTCTAATGAGCTAGATGAGCATATTATTGCTAGCATTAAACAAGAAGGTTGTGCTATAGACTGTTGGGGTGTGGGGACAAAGATGGTTACAGGTGGTGAAACTTCTGCTGCTAGCTGTGTATATAAATTAGCAGCAATCAAAAAGGAAGACGATACTCAATGGCAGCTTAAAATGAAACTGTCAGAACAAGTGGAAAAGACCTCTTTGCCTGGTAAGCAGCAAGTAAAAAGATTTTATGATCGTAGAGCGCAACAATATATTTATGACATGGTAGTGAGTGAGTTTATTAATGAACCATACGGTCAAATGCATGTTATACATAGTGATGTAGTAATTAAAATTGATAAGAATCTTGAAGTAATCAATTTATTAGAGCCAATAACACAAGGTGCTAAGTTGGTATACAACTTTCCTAAGCTTGAAAGTTTACAGATGTTTGTAAAACAAGAGCTAAAAAGGTTGCCAACTTCACTAAAACGATTTATAAATCCTGATTATTATAAAATTGGTATTGAATCTCAACTTGATAAACAGCAGAAAGATTTTATAAACAGTGTGAAAAAGAGAGCGAATGACAAAAATTCAGCCTAAAATACGCGACATAAATGATCCCATATATGATACGCCAATTTTTGGTCCAACTATTGCTTGGATCGATGGTTTATTTATTAGAATTATTTGTGTTGGGGCATTAAAAATAGTACAAACCCCAGTAGAGGTAGTTACATATGCTTTTGATGTGCAGAATGCTACAATAATAGACTATGATGCAGTGATTTTGTCCGGTGTTGAATTAGTTTGGCATAAAACAGTTGGTGGAGTGGTGAATCAAATTAAGGGGTTATATGGTTCTGGTTTTGATATTACGCTAGGAACTCAGGATCTTGCCGGCGATTTGCAGAATGATGAAATCTAGTGTTGTATGGTGTTTAAGCAGAGTTTTAATGTTTCAAGGATAGTCTGTTCTCTAATTGAATCTCGATTTCCAGTTAAATTTAGTCTTTTTGCTTCTGTCTTATTATTATAGTTTATTGCTATATACACAAGTCCTATAGGGTTGTTTTTGTCGTCACTATCTGGACCAAGTACTCCCGTTGTGGCAATTGATAAAATATTATGTCTTCCGCTTGTTAAATTTCTTGCCATTAAAGTTACTGTTTCAAAACTTACAGCCCCATAACGTGATAATGCGTCTTGTGGAATATTTAATAGTTCATGCTTGGCTATATTAGAATATGTGATCAATCCTCTGTCAAAAAATTTTGATGATCCGGGTATGTTGGTAAATTGTGCTGCTAAGTTCCCGCCTGTGCATGATTCTACGGTTCTTATTATTATACTTTTTGTTGAACAATATTGAAAGATTTGTTGTGCCAGATCTTTTGCAATTTCAGTCATTTGAAGTAGTCAATCATCGTGAAAAATATTGCAAAATATACTACTGATGCAAAGATTGAGGCGATGATATCGTCAAACATTATTCCAAAACCACCTTTGAATTTTTTTTCTACCCAGCATATTGGCCATGGCTTTACTATATCAAAAAATCTAAATAAAACAAAGTTTGTTAATAGCATTATAATCAGTCCTAAATCTAGGGGGTAATCTACAAAATACATTTGAAAAAACAGTAAAGAAATTGGAATGGTAAGGATTAAGCATAGCATTTGTCCAACAATTTCATCGATTATAACTTCTTTTGGATCATTCTTAGATAGGGCTTTGGAATATATAGAGGAGGATATTGATCCCATAACAAATAATATAATAACGCATATTATAGGAATGGTAATTGCACCAATAATTATGTTATCAAAGTGAAAAAATTGCTGTAAAAAATGTGACAATTTAAAGCAATATAATGTGATAGGGAAAGCTACTAATGAGCCGATGGTTCCAGCAATTCTACCAGCAAATTTACCAAGTCCAAAGAATGTAGATAATATTAGATGTGGATTTGTATATTGCATGTTTTGTAGAAAAATTAATGATCTAGTTTTTCTTTTTTTCTTAAGAATGCTGGTACGTCATATTTACTCTTATCTATGTCGCTTTCCTCATTCTCTTCCGTATCTATCATCTCTAAATTATCCTCATCATTTTGATTGATATCATCTGAGTCGTCTACTAGTTTCTTTTTATTTTTGGCATTAGTAAGCTTTTGCATAAAACTAGACATGATACTAGTAAGAGTTCTTTTTTCTTCGTTATCAAAATCTGTAATCTGATTTTGATCATCCTCATCCAGAGTCATGATAGTTTCTTCTTCTAGCTCTATATTGTCGGTTTCTATGGTCTTTTTTATTCGTACTTTCAATAAATGAGAAGGTTCTATCCCAGTTGCAACAACCGATACTCTGATCTTGCCAGTTAGTTTTTCGTTAAATGTTGAACCAAAAATTATATTTGCGTCTTCATTTTTTATTTCTTCTCTAATTCTATTTGCTGCATCATCTACCTCAAACAAAGTTAGATCATTGCCACCTGTTATATTAATTAGCACCCCTTGAGCTCCTTTCATGGATGCATGTGCGAGTAGAGGGTTAGAAATGGCTGCTTCTGCTGCTTTGATGGCGCGGTTTTCACCTTCTGCTTCGCCTGCCCCCATCATTGCCTTGCCCATTTCGCTCATTACAGTTTTGATGTCTGCAAAATCAAGGTTGATTAGACCTGGCATCATCATAAGGTCGGTAATGCCCTGAACTCCAGAATATAATACTTTATCAGCTAGCTTAAACGCGTCAGAAAATGTTGTTTTTTCATCAGCTATTTTAAATAAATTTTGATTTGGAATCACAATTAAAGTGTCAACGTACTGCGCTAGCTCTGTGATGCCTTCTTCAGCAATTTCCATTCTTTTTATTCCTTCAAAATTGAATGGTTTTGTCACTACTCCTATTGTGAGAATGCCTTTTTCTTTCGCTGCTCGTGCTACAACAGGGGCTGCGCCCGTTCCAGTGCCACCACCCATTCCTGCAGTGATAAATACTATATTGCTTCCTTCTATAGCATCCATAATTTCTGTGATAGCTTCTTCTGCAGCGGCTGATCCAATGTCTGGGTTCGCGCCTGCACCTAGTCCGTTAGTAATTTGGTTCCCCAATTGAATCTTGGTTTCTGCAAGAGAATTTTCTAGTGCTTGTGCATCTGTATTAGCGGAAATGAATTTAGCACCTTCTAATTTTGAGCTAATCATGTTGTTTATAGCATTGCCACCTGCGCCTCCAACAGCAAATACAGTGATAATAGGTCTTCTAGGATTTTGCTCTTCTTTTGGGATTCCGATTTTTATTGGCATAATATTCTATATGTTTTCTATGAAATTATTTATATTTTCAATGTTATTTAACGCTATTGCAGAACATTCTTTGTCAATTCTTTTGCATAAATTAGCATATACACTGCCAGGTCCTATTTCTAAAAAATTTGTCACGCCTAGTTGCTTTAATTTTTGCATAGAATTGCACCATAGTACAGTATTAGTAGTCTGTTTTATTAAATTTTCTTTTATTTGTGCTTTTTGTTCAATTTCAGCATTCACATTTGCAATAATAGGCACAGAAGGTTCGTTGATTTCGATAGCTTCTAAAGCTTGAGCTAGTTTTTCTTGTGCTGGCTTCATTAAAGAGCAATGAAATGGTGCGCTAACTTTAAGTTTTATTGCTTTGAAGCCTTTTTCTTGAGCGATTTTTAGTGCGAGATCAATACCTGGAACTGTACCACTAAGAACCTGCTGTTGCTGCGAGTTGTCATTTGCTACTTCGCATATTTCTCCTTTTGTACTTGCTTCTTTTGCAATATCTTTTGCAATTTCAAAATCTGCGCCTAGTAACGCAAACATAGCACCTTTTCCTCGAGGTACCGCTTCTTGCATAGCCTGTCCACGAAGTTTTAGTAATTTTGCGGCTGAATTTAAATCAAGTGCATTTGTTGCTGTTAGGGCTGTAAATTCTCCTAAAGAATGTCCAGCTACAAATTGGCATAAGTCTTTTATATTTTTTCCAGATAATTTTTCTATTACTTTAAGCATGGCTATTGAGCAAGTCATTAAGGCAGGTTGGGTATTTTCAGTGGATGTTAAATCTTCTTCTGGGCCATTGAACATAATGTTTGAAAGCTTTTGATTAAGAGCATTGTCTACTTCTTCAAAGACAATTTTTGCTTCATGAAAATTATCATAGAAATATTTGCCCATACCAATAATTTGTGAGCCCTGACCAGGAAAAAGAAAAGCTATTTTCATAATTCTTCAATAAATCTGTTAATATTGGGCAATACTAATGAATGCTTTACAAAAGTAAAGGGATTTTAAGAACGGGATTCTTTAATTTGTAGTAAAGAAAAATATTTTGTAGATCTGGACTGAAAAAACTATTGCGCTATTTTTTCTAGACAGAATTTTTGAAGCTTTTCCATTGCCTTAGTTTCGATTTGCCTAACTCTTTCTCTGGAGATATTATATTGCTTACTTAAGTCATCTAAAGTTATAGAATCTTCTTTTAGTTTTCTTGCTACTATAATTTCTTTTTCCCGCTCATTTAGTGTTGCCAATGCTGAAAGAAAAATTTGTCTTTTTCTTTCAGAATCTTGCATGTTTGCTACCAATAACTCATGATTAGCAGATTTATCTTCTAATAAATCCATGAAGGTGGTTTTGTCATCTTCGGCAGAAATACTATCATCTAATGATGATATTTGAGATAAACGCAAATCCATTTCTTTCACGTCGTCTACGGACACAGATAGTTGATTGGCGATATTTTTTGTATCATCGTCTGTTAGGACATTGGTATTATTTGCGTTGAGAATTTTTCTTTTTAATTTGTTTAAATTAAAGAAAAGCTTTTTTTGTGCTACAGTAGTGCCAATTTTTACCAATGACCAAGATTTCATAATGTGTTCTGTGATAAAAGCTTTAATCCACCATGTTGCGTAGGTAGACAATCTATTACCAAGATAAGGGTTAAATTTTTTGACAGCATGCATTAAGCCAATGCTCCCCTCTGCTATTAAATCCATTAATGACATTTTGTAGTGGTTCATTTGAATGGCTATTTTTACAACGAGTTTTAGATGGCTAGTAACAAGAGTATGGGCAGCAGCAATGTCTTGATGATTAAAAACTTTTTCTGCTAAAGCAAATTCTTCTTCCTCTGTTAAAGATGGATAGTTGTTGACTTTTTTTAAATATTTTGATAATTCTTGATCGCCCGATGCTGGTAATAATTGGTTAACCATTTTGTTATGTTACCTCTTTTTATTAACACAAAGCTTATTATAGGGATTTATGCATAAAAATTCAAGATCATTTATGTTTTTTTTAATTTCTGATATATAATTTGCTTGAACACTATTTAGAGTTTTAAAGGATGCTTCTGAAACGTATTTTAGTAATTTTGTCATTTCTCTTGTTGTTTGGTTGCTCAATGGGTAGGGATCAGTATTCTGGTCATTATAAAGTTGGTAAATCTTATAAAGTCAAATCTATTACTTATAAGCCACATGAAGTGGAGCATTACGATAGAATAGGAGTGGCATCGTGGTATGGACCTGGGTTTCATGGGAAAAAAACTGCAAACGGAGAGGTGTTTAATAAAAGGGAGTTAACAGCAGCGCATCCAACTCTTCCTTTGCCTAGTGTTGTAAGAGTTATAAATTTACAAAATAAGAAATCTGTAGTAGTTAGAGTGACTGATAGAGGTCCTTTTATGAAAAAAGGCGATAAGCCAAGAATTATTGATTTATCAGAACGAGCTGCAGAGATTTTGGGTATGAAAGATTCTGGGTTGGCGAAAGTGCGAGTAAAACTTTTACCAAAGACTACAGAAGAACTGCATAAAAGACTACAATTAAGAAAAACATAGATTTAGGTATAGAATGTTAAGAATTTGGATTTGTTTGATAACGATATTTGTTACTACACAGGCATTGGGTTTTGAAACGAAAGCAAAATGGGTAGTGCTTTCAGATGCTAATACGGGTTCTGTGCTTTATAGCAAGAATCCTACTAAGAAAATGCCACCATCGTCTATGACTAAATTAATGGCTATTTACATCGTGTTTGAAAATTTAAAGGATGGTACTACAAAGCTTGACGAAAAGTTGTTAGTGAGTGAGAAAGCATGGAAAGAGCCTGGGTCAAGAATGTTTGTGACGCCAAATAGTATGGTAACAGTTGAAGATTTACTTCGAGGTGCGATAGTGCAATCTGGAAATGATGCGACTGTTGTGCTTGCAGAAGGGCTATCAGGCAGTGAACAAGCTTTTGTCGAAAGAATGAATATAAAGGCTAAGACATTAGGGATGAATAATACAAATTTTAAAAATGTTACGGGGTTGAATCATAAAGATCATTATATGACATCAGAAGATTTATTGATTCTTAGTAATCGTATAATGAAGGATTTTCCTGAATATTATAATTATTTTGCTGAACAAGAATTTACTTATAATAAAATAAAACAACAAAATCGGAATGTGTTGTTGTTTAGAGATATTGGTGTTGACGGTCTCAAAACAGGTCATACTGATGCTGGTGGGTACGGGATTGCAGTGTCAGCTGCTAAAAATGGACGTCGTTTAATCGCTATAGTAAACGGTTGTAAAAATGAGAGCGAAAGAGCAGCTGAGGTACAAAAGATCTTACAATATGGTTTTATGAATTTTGCTAATGTGGATGTCGCCAAAAAAGGGCAGCCTATAGCTACTGTAGAGGTGATATCTGGGGTAGATCCAAAAGTAAATTTAGTTGCTAACGAGGATATCGTTGTGACAGTACCTGTGGATCGTAAAAGCAAAGTTAAAGCAAAGCTCAACTATCCTTCTCATGTTGAATCTCCGGTGTTAACTAATAGTGCTGTTGGTGTATTAGAAGTTGACCTAGGCAATGGGAAAAAACAAGAGTTTAGTACATATCCTGCTAAGGAAGTACAAAAAAGTGGTTGGTTTGGTTCTTTGTGGAGCAAAATAAAACGCAGTGTCTCTAGTATGTCTTTACAAAAGCCAGAAGCAAAGATGCAAGATAAAGATATAATGTAATATTTGCGAGAAAAACTGTGTTTTTAATAATTCGATTACTTGCGATTGTTTTAATCAGTGCTTTGCTCTCTGGTACTGCTTTAGCTAATCGTAAAGAAACGTGTTTGATTATTAATGACAAAGGACATGTATTATATCAAAAAAATGCTAAAAATATTATGTATCCAGCATCCCTTACAAAGATGATGACAATTTATCTTGTGTTTGATGCTGTAAAAAAACATAAACTATCAATGGATTCAAAGATTGTAGTTTCTGGTAAAGCAGCAAGAATGCCTGCTATGAAACTAGGTGTTGGGAAAGGAGCAAGAATCACAGTGAAAGATGCTGTGCTTAGCTTAATTGTAAAGTCTTGTAATGACATTGCAGTAGCTTTAGCAGAAAACACGGGAGGTACAGAAGAAAGATTTGTAACAGAGATGAATAAGACAGCTAAAATGTTGGGTATGCACAATACAACATTTGCCAATGCTTCAGGCTGGCATCATCCTAAACAAGTTACTACCGCATATGACATGGCAAGATTAGCTATAGCGTTAAAACGCGATTTTCCAGAATATTATCATTTATTTTCTAAATCATCCTTTTATTACCGAGATACTTTTTATAAAAATCATAATTATGTCACTAATCATCTACACGGAGCAGAGGGTTTAAAAACGGGCTATACTTCAAAAGCAGGATGGAATATAGTGACCGCAGCAACTAGACATAATAAAAGTTTAATAGGCGTTATTATGGGGGGTAGGACTCCTGTAGAGAGGGATATCAAAATGATTCGCATGATGAATGATCATTTTGATAAAATCCGGAAGTAAAAAATTACAGTATTAATTTACAAAGGTAAGTGTGTTTGAAGTAGCACGTACTAGAAATAATATAGATTGTTTTAGACAAGCATTGTCTAGAATGTCTGATTATATTGCAAAAACTCCCTTGGTAAAAATTCCCGCTTTTGATAAAGATACTGGTCATGATGTGGTGTTCAAATTAGAGAACTTACAGATTACAGGATCTTTTAAAAGTAGAGGAGTAATCAATTATATACAGAATTATTTGGATTCAAATGAAATTATACCAAACAAATTTGTAACTTACGGCACAGGGAATCATGGAGCAGCTTTAGCTTGGGCTGGTCAGAACCTTAAGTTTGTCAGTCATATATTTTTATCAAGATTGGCAGAAAAATATAAAATGAACTTAATCACTGAATATGGTGGGTTGTTGACAATTTGTGAAGGTCGTAAAGAGGCAGAACAATTTGCTTTTGAAGAGGCGGCAAGGGGAAATAATATTTTAGTGCCCACAGCTGATAATTTGGATATTATTATTGGTGCTGGAACAATTTTATATGAAACTATGCAGCAAGATTCTAGAGAGTTTGATGCTGTATTTTTACCGATAGGTGGTGGTAGTCTTGCATCTGGCAGTCTTATGGTAAAAAACTCCTTGAATTTAAATACAAAGATTTTTGCTGGGGAGCCAGAAGCAGCGAATGATGTTGCTATATCTCTAAAAAGTGGTAAATTATTTCGTTTTGAACAAGAGCCTAATACAATAGCAGATGCTGCTAAATCACTCGGTGTGTCTGAAAATATTTATACACGAATAAAGTCGTTAGATGGAGTATATGAAATATCAGAGAAAGAAATAGCTTATTGGACTAATTACTTCTCTCAAAATTCTTCATATAGTTGTGAGCCAACAAGTGCACTTGCTATTGCTTCAGCATATCGATGGTTGCGAACACAGGAATCTCAAAAAAAAGTTGTAATTATTATTTCTGGTGATAATGTGAGGTCTAGATTAACAGGATTAAATAAGTTAGACCCAAAAAGTTTTTATGAAGCACTTATATAAAATTATTTCTTTACTATTCTTATTTGTATTTTCTAATTTCTCATTAGCGGAGTTAAATGTAGTGGCGTCAATTAAACCATTATATGGCTTAGTAACTAATGTTTCTGGCGATAAAAACAATAATAAATTGTTAATTAATAGCGTGTCTTCTCCTCATCATTATCAGTTACGTCCTTCGGATATCAAAATGATTCAAAATGCAGATGTTGTATTTATTATTGATGAGCATTTTGAGACTTTCTTATCTCGTTATTTTGCTAAAAACAAGCTTAAAGCAAAAATAGTACAGCTATCTGATAGTAAAAATCTTATTATGCTTAAAGCTCGTCATAAACACGAGTTAATAAGTGGAGAGCATTCCACGGAACATTGTCATTGTAAGCATGGTCATAAGGATATCCATTATTGGAGCGATCCTAATAATGCTCAGAAAATGGTTTCTAAGATTGCAGAAGTGTTAGCTGAATTAGATCCAGAGAATAAAGAGTATTATGAAAATAATGCTACAACCACAAATAAGAGATTGGTTGCTTTAGATAAGGAGTTGGAATTGAAATTAGCACCTATAAAAAATAAGAACTTTATTGTTTTTCATGATGCATATCAATATTTTGAACATAGGTATAATTTATCTAATGTAGGTAGTATAGTTGTCGGTAATAATAAAAATTTCGGTGCCAAAACTATAAGTAAAATACAAAAAATTATACAAGACAAACAAGCCGTCTGTATCTTTGCAGAACCTCAATTTTCTTCAGATGTTGTTCGTAACATCGCAGATGCAGGAAAAATTAAATATAATTATTTGGATATTGAGTGGGGCGCATCATATAGTGGGTTAAAACCAGAAGACTATTATTTTGCTATGATGAGAAGCAACACAAATAATCTTGTTTACTGCCTCTCATAGTTCTTGAGTGTATTAATAAGTGTGATAAAATTTTCGATGGATAGATTTTCGGGCCTTAAATTTTGATCTATCCCTGATTTTTCTAAAATAGTAGCAGGGTCTTGTGTTATTTTTTTTAGATTATTGAAAACGGTTTTTCTACGCATATTAAATAAAATCTTAACAAAAATTTTTAGCTGTAAGAATGTTTGGATTCTTGTTGATACATCGTTCTTTGGTCTTAACACAACAATACTTGATTCAACTTTTGGTGCAGGAAAAAAGCACTTTGGAGATATATTAAAAGCAATATTGCAGTCACATAAATACTGAGCTAAGACAGATAATATTCCATATTTTTTTGTATTTACAGAAGCGCAAATTCTCTCAGCAACTTCTTTTTGGAACATTAAGATTAGCTCGTCAAAAAGATGTATCTGCTCTAGCCAGTTAATTAATAACACCGATGCTATATTATATGGTAGGTTTGCTACTATGGTTATTTTCTTGTTGTCAGTTAGTAAGCTTTCTACATTAAATGATAATGCGTCAGCATAATATATTTGCATATTTGGGAATTGCGGTAGTAGCTGTTCTTTTAAGAAATTAACGCATCTCTCATCGTATTCTATGCAGCTAAATTTATATGGCTTGTATGCTAAAATTGCTCTAGATAAGCTTGCTACACCAGGACCTATTTCTAGGATATGCCTATTTTCAATATTCTTAACTGTGGACACAATTTTATTGATTATATTATGATCTGTTAGAAAGTTTTGTCCCAGATTTTTCTTTGGTGCTATGTTATATTTAGTGATTTGGTCATAGAATTGCTTTGACATTTTATTCTATATTATAAATATCTATAAACTTATTTTGTCTAGCTTTTTTAATATATTGATCAAGCTGTAGATGTGCTTTTTTTTCTTTTAGTAAATTTCTTAGATGAGATATATTATCTGTTGTTACCTTATATTCTTTAGAGCAGAGTACGGCAAATGCTACAGAGTCACTGCCTGATTCAAAAATCATAGATTTTGTAGTATTAGGTGAGATAATTACTTCTTGAATTTGTGGGGCTTCAACATCTTTTAAAGTTGTATTAACGCGATTTGTTTTAATTTTCTTCTTAGAATATTGTACAATTTCTGTGTTTTTTATTTGTTCGCAATTGGTAATATTGGTGTGGATGTCTGAGAAAGTTTTTATATTGTTTTTGTTTGTTCCTAGAAAATAGAAGTTAACTAATACCCTTTCAGGGTGAAATTTATCCATAAACTCGTAAATTTCTTTGATGCTAATCTCTATTTTTGGTATAAAAATCTCTCCCATCATTTTTTCCCAAAGAATTGTGTTTTTTATCTGATCAAGTACTACATCTATAGGTAGTCCTTGTGCTTGTATCTCTTTTCTAAAAGAACCTGGTGCTATTTTTTGTGTTTTTTCTATATGTTTTATAGCACTTTCCATCTCTTCATTTGTAACTTTGATTTGTAACTTATCAGCTTCTTGCCTAAGAATTTTTTCATTGATTAGTGATTGCAATATCTGGACTTTAAGTTGTTTTTTGTCTTGTGGAGATATGGTTTCAGGATTGTAATTACGTTCTTTTAGCATAATTTTATACCTGTAATCTAAGGTATGTGATGTTACGATGTCATCTCCAATAACTGCTATGATTTCATTGCTGGCAAAGCAATTAAAAGAAACAAATAAAAATAATAAGATTATATAACGCATGTTTTTAGTTAATGTTTTTGAGGTTAATATCCCAGTCGAAAGAAAAGCCGCTGTTAGATTTTATATTTCTTGTTGGGTCGTAAGTCAAATTTTTAATTGCTGTTAATTTAAATTGTGAACATTGTCCACTATAACCTAAGGCGATGTTTGCTTGTACAAGCAAATTACTGGTTTTTGTAAAATTTTGTGTTGTTGATCCTTCAACAAACCATTCCTTGAATATTTTAACGTTTGTATAAAAAGATACAACTTTATTAAAAAGAGATTCTTTTGAGTTACTTGGCTCATAGTCAATTTTGCTAATTCTACTTCCTAAGGTAATGCTATTAATTATTTTATTATCTAAGTTAAAAAACAACTGATTATCTAATTCTTGTTTTCTAGAACTGAGATTTTTTTCATCTAATCTAAATCTATAAAATACTGATAGCCAAGATGTCGGATGCATTCCAAAATGTCCTACATAATCAGAAAAATTCTTGTTATATAGGCCGCTATTTACAGGGTAGTCTTTACTCTTTTTTTGCCTAGCTACTTGTCCAACTACAAAATTGTAATGGTAGTCACCAGTAAATAAATCTGCATTAATTCCATAATTTGCTCTATTCCCATATTCAGTTTGATCGTATCCAGCATATCTATCATTGCTAAAAAGATTTGTATCGGAGAGTTCTAATGTTTGGCTGTCTTCATTGATCATCTTACTGTTTTTTGATGAATTAGGAGCGGCAATTAAGTTGATTATTGGACTTACATATAATGAATAGGAGTTTTTAAACGACACTAAAGGATAGCTCCATTTTATCTCAGATTCAGGAGCTATGACAGTAAGATCTTGTTTCTGCGTTGTTGTATGCTGATCTTTAAAGATATTTTTATTAGAAAAGTTAAAAACACTAGCTCTAAATCTTTGAGTAAAACTAAAACGATTATTTCTAGCAGTAATTTCTTTGTCCCAGGCTAGTTCATTTGAAAATCGCCTTGTATTAAGTTGAGCTGCTTTTCTTAACAAATGTACTGCGTTAGTATGAATAGAAAATTTATTGTCGTTATAAAATAGTTCTTTGTGGTAATCTGCTAGTGGTAATATCGTGGGGTTATGAAGATTATTTGGGTCTGTTCTCAAGTCTTGAAAGTAGAAAGAGTTTAAGGTGCCATAATCTCTATGATTATGGTAGGTAATATTTGCATCAGAAGTTAAGTAGTTTTCATTGATGTTCCAATAATTAGGAAGATATGCTTTGTCGGATACTTTATCTAGCTTTGCTCTGACAGAAAAATTCTCATTTAATGTGTGTTGGCCCTGACCTTTCAGGTGATATCTATGTTTTACTGAGTCTGAATTGTTTTTTCTTGGTTTGATATAGTTTCCTTGAAGCTCATAATAGCCATTAGATGTTAAATATCTATATTTTGCTTGATGCAAGGGACCTTGTGCTGATGTAATCATAGGGCTGTATAAAAGATCCATATTATCAGCTATTCGATAATACACAGGTACTGTGATTGAACTTCCATATGTTTTATTATATTGATATTTTTTTGGAAAAAGAAAGCCACTTTTTGGAGGTGCATCTGGAGCAAATGTTTTAAAATATGGAGTATAAAACACCGGGACACCATAAACTTCAAAAATGCTGTGATTAAAAGTTATAGTCTCCTTTGGAATGTAAGTGACTTTTCGTGCCTTGATTTGCCATTGTGGATTCTCTGTTTTGCAAAAAGTACAGGGTGTATATTTAGCGTTCTTAAAGATTGAGGTCTGGTTGGCTTTATATTCAGCTTTTTCTGCAATAAAAGTATTGTTGTCTGTTAAGTATGCTGTGAGATTTTCTGCTAAACCCTCTTTTAGAGCATGGTTTAATTCTATAAATTGAGCATAAGTTTTTTCTCCCTTAGGGCCAATTAACAATACGTTGGTATATGCAAATGCTGTTTTTTTATTTTTGTCATAAATAATTTTATCTGCCTTTAGCGTATAGTTATCCTTAAATATTTCTACCTTGCCTTTTGCTACTATAATGTTGCTATCTTTCTCATATTCTATGTGGTCTGCGTTTAGCACGTATGAACCAGAGCTCACTGGCTCTCCATGTGCTATTTGCAAAACCAAAGTTGCTAAAAATATAATTCTTGATAGTTTCATTATTTTTATATTATTCTTGATACAAAACACATTATGTGTTAGGACTAAGTTAGTCAAATAGAATTTTACTTATTGGCGCCCTTAGCTCAGATGGATAGAGCAACAGATTTCTAATCTGTGGGTCAGGAGTTCGAATCTCTTAGGGCGCGCCATTTTCTAAGATTATCTTCGCAACGTCACACTTCTTACACCTGAAAACTCTGATGGTTTCTTTTAATTGCAGTATATAGAGACCAGCATTTAGCTTTAGAACACTTTGTAGTTGATCTCTGTATTTTATTATGTTACTTAACTAAATAGTATCATATAGTGATGGGGGAATATATGAAATCACCAAGGGAACGGTTAGTTTTAATAGTTGATGCAAAATGCGCCAAGTTTTTCCATACTAAAAACTTTAAAATGAAAGGGGAAATACATCTTTCGACAATAGATGATTTTGACATTTCTCATAAGGTACATTCAAGTAGTGTGGTTTCTCCAATTTTGGATACAGGACATGCTAAAGAATTAGATAGAAAAGATTTTTGTAAAAAAGTAATGCATGCTGTGCAAGATGAATATCATCAACATAAATTTGATGAGTTAATCATAGTTGCTGGTCCTAAAATCTTAGGAGATTTACGTACGAATACGCCTAAAGAGTTGAAGCATCTTGATATTCAAGAGATACATAAAGATTTAACACATTTTTCTAAAGAAAAAATAGAAGAATATTTAAGAGAGATTTGTTAAGCTCTAGATTTTAGATATTTCAAAGGTAGTAAAGATCTTTCTATCTTTGATGTTCAGTGCTAGCTTTTTTAGTGCCACGGACACTCGGTACTGATCCACTTTGTTTTGTTTCGGCGTTAGCAATTAAAGAGTCCATATTAAATGGATCCGCATGTGGTTTGCCATGTTTTTGTTCTTCGGCTTCTTTTAGTTTTCTTGCTTCTATTTGAGCTCTTTTTTCTGCAAGTTTCTTCTGAAATTGCGCTTCTTGTACCTCTTTATTTTGCTTGTATATATCATTCATAATTATTTTCCATGCTGTTTTTGTATACCATGTTTCTTTTGTGGTGATGCTGAAGGTCGTACAGAAGAAACATCTTCAGTATTTGTAAACGTTCGGTCCAAGTGATTGTTTTTTGGCGGTTCAGGATATTTATCTCGAAAACCTACAGACATAACGGCTCCACTTTTTACTGCTAACTCTGTTGCTTCTTTTTTGGCCCATTCTTCCATATTTTTATTAAAGACTTCAATAGGTTCATATTGATGTTCCTGACAAAATCTTTCTATTTTAGGACCCATTTGCGTCACATTATGTTGTATCAGATTCTTATCTTCGTTATCCATATTTAAAGCTTCTAATACTTTGCTATTTTCTGATAGTGTGTGGCAGTAAATATCTGTCAATCTAGTGATTGCCATATCTCGTTTTTCTTCATGGCCACCAAACATACCAAAGAACTTCCCGCTAGAAATGGTGGTTTTTAACTCTTCTTTCATTTTTGCATTGGCCTGATGTAATTTTTCTTGGCCAAGTTGCTGTCTTTCTTCAGATTGTTTGTGTAGGATTGCTGCGCGATCTACTTCTTCTTTTTCTTGTTGCTTTGTTTTTAAGGTTTTACGTGCCTGTTGTTGTCTGAAAGCAGATTGTATTGTTACAGCTGTTTTCTCTTTCCTTGCTGTTGCATCTTGTGCGTCTTTTTGTTTTTGTCTTTCTCTTCTTGCTTCTAGTTCTGATTTTTTAGCTTGTAGTTTTTCTTCGTACTGTCTTTCTTGCTTTTCTTTGTCCGCTTTTTTTGCTAATAATAATTCTTCCTGCTCTTTTCTTTGTGTTTCTTCCAGTTCTTTAGCTTTTTGGATAGCATCTGTTGTAGCTGGTACTTGCGAATCAGGAACAGACAGAGTGTCTTTGTATCGTTCATTTAATTCTGTTCTTTTAATATCTGCCGCTTCTTTTCCTTTTTTAGCTTCCCTAGCTACTAAACGCTCAATTAGAGCTTGGATTTGTTTTTTTTGTTCTTGTTGGTCTTTTAATTTTCTTTGTTGGGCCTCTTTTTCTGCTTCTGTTAAAAGTTGTTGTTGCTGTTTTTCTAGGGGCAAGTTTCTTTGCGCATTTCTAGCCTTAAGTTGTGCAGTGCGGAAACGAAGTTCCTCTTGTGTTACTTGTTCTTGTTTTTTTAGTGTGTCGGATCTTTCAATATTTTCTTTGTCAGCTTTAAAAGCTCTGAGTGTTTCTGCAAGCATTGTCATATGTTCAGTCTCTAGGTTAGCGCTGGCATCGGCATGCTGTCTTGACAATTCTTGTCTTTGGTCCTGATTTCTTTTATCTTGCTCTTTAGCCAGTGCTATTGCATCTTGAATTGCTTGCCAGGAAGCTCTTTCTTCAGCTATGACAGAATCTCTGGCTGAAGACTCAGCTTTGAGAGTACTTTTTCTTTGTTGAGTAGCTTCTTTTGCTTTTGCATCTTTTATTGCTTTTATTGCGTTTTCATAGTCTCCTGCTGATGGTACAGCGGTGACTTGACCGTTAATTATTTTATTACTTTGTTCTAGATATAGCTGTATTCCAACAGCTATCTCAGCATCTGTTTTTTCAGCTATTTCAGGGCGCTTGGATATTCTTCTGATAAAATCGCTCAATTCTCCCTTAGCTTTATCAGAGCGTGGTGTAACAACCTGAGTTGTTAAAATTGCTTCAATTTCTTTTGGATCGGCCATCATTAACTATGATAAATATACTGTTATAATTGTAATGCTTTAACAGTTAATAATAAGTTAACTTTAGCTTTGATTTAATTTATATTCATGAGGCTGTGTGCATCAAAGGTAAGTTCAATTTCTTTCCATCCTTTGTAGCCAGTATATTTATCTTTTGGTAAGTTCGTTAGAGGACTTGCCATATGTGAAGCCCGGATCAAGCTTTCTTTTAGTGTATTATATATGCCCATATGATGTTTGCTATATTTGCTAGTTTTAAGTACTAGTACGTTGGTTACAGATCCGTCTATAGACATTTCAAGTTTTATTTTGATTACTAGTTCACCGGGTTTAAAGTCTAGAATTACCGGATTCACAAATTTTCTTTCTATTTGTGACTTGATGTTGTCTTTATCTGTGATAGAAAGCGGTAAAGAATCATCATAAAATTTGTTAGAACTGCTTTTATTTTTATTATTTTCTGTATCAAGATTTTTCTTTCTTATTTCCTTTATTGAACCTAGTAGATCATCAATTTCTTTTGATAGTTTTTTATCTACAGCTTGTTTTGTAGGCGGTTTGAATATGTCTTTCGGCGGTTCTTTCTTTTGTGGAGGGTCGTTATTGACTTTTTTTATTCCTTTGTTCTGCTCAACTTCTTGTTTTTCCTGTTGTTTTGGAGGTGCGTTATGTAAGTTTGTATAAGTTGATGTTGGCACTATATCTACTAACAGAATATCTTCGTGTGTATCAGTTTTTCCAAAATTAGGTAGCTCAATAAATAAAAATACTGCAACGACAGTATGTAGTATTAAAGAATATCGTGTGCCCTTGTTCATTAAAGATATATCTAATCAATTTCTGTTAATAATGCAACTTTAGAGAAGCCTGCCTTACTTATTGAATTGACTACTAACACTATTTGTTCGTATGGAGTGTTTTTGTCTCCTCTAATAAAAATTCTGGAATTGTATTTTTCTTGTGAGATTAGTTTTAGTTTTGCTATTAGTGTTTGGCGATCAATTGCGCTATTGTTTATGTAGATAATACCTTGTTTTGTTACTGTTATAGATATAGGGTCATCTTGACCTTGTACAGCAGCACTTTCTGCCTTTGGCAGATTAACATTTATTCCCGAAACTAACATCGGTGATGTTATCATGAAGATTATCAAAAGCACCAACATAACGTCTACAAGAGGCGTAACATTTATAGCGTTGATATTATTTCTTTTTCTTCGTTTCGTTAGAGTAATCATATTTTTTATTTAAATTTTGATAGCAGAGTATGAATTGAAAGATTGAGGCTGCTTTCCGTGTTATTAATACGATTATTGATAGAATTATAAAAAATCAGCGCAGGAATAGCGGCAACTAATCCAAGGCCTGTGGCAAATAAAGCTTCTGCAATACCAGGAGCTACCGTAACCAAGGATGTATTTTTTGATGCAGCAATTGATTGAAAGCTATGCATAATTCCCCATACAGTTCCAAATAAGCCAATAAAAGGAGCAGCAGAAGATATAGTAGCTAGAATTGTTGTGTCTTTTTCTAACACATTTAAAAATTGTTCTTTGATTAAAGCGATTGAGTGTTCAAAATAACCGTGGTCTTTATGGCCACTATTTTGCTGCTTGTTATATACATCACATGTTTGAAGAATATTTTTAAATAGGTTGGAGTTATCATTATTACCAGAGTGTATATATTTTGTGATCTCTGTTAGATTATAGCTGCTAAACACTTTAATCATTTTGTTTATATTTCGTTGAGTTTGATTTAGCTGCATCCATTTGTTTATAATAATTGACCATGACCATATAGAAGCCACAACTAGTATTAGAATCACGAATTGTACAACTAAGTCTGCATTGGAGATTATATCAATTAGTGATTTTGTTTGAGCAATATCAATATTTTGTGTTGTCATAAATTTAATAATAGATTTTGAATGTACATACTAATGATCTTAACAAGATTTTATTGTTTTTGTAGTCTTTTATTGCATAAATCTATAATAAGTTTAGTATTTTGTCGTAATATTTTAAATGTTGAGGCTAAAATGAGCGGTACGCAAAAGCCAGTAGTTGGTATAGTATTAGATTACGAAGTAAAGAAAACGTCTCAAGGTGGGTACTCTGATCGTCCTTGGTATGCTTTAAGAACTGATTATGCGAGAGCTATTTCGAATAATGGAGGATTGCCAATACATATACCATACGACGAACATTCAATAGATAATTATATAGCATTATGTGATGGCATACTTATTCCTGGTGGGGAATACGACATCCATCCATCTTTTTATGGCAGAAAGCTTATAAAAGAAGTAAATTTCTCGACTAATGATCGTACAATATTTGAAATAAAACTTTTAGAAAAAGTGATAGATAATGATGTTCCATTTTTAGGGATTTGTGCAGGACAACAGTTATTAAACGTTGGGTTGGGCGGGTCTTTATATGAGGATATAGATGCTTACATCAAAACCAATATTGCGCATAAACATCATGGAAAGCCTCAAGATGCATTGTGTCATGATATTGAAATTGTGGAAGGGACAAAATTATCTAAGATTTTTAAAAAAACAAAATTATTAGTGAACAGCCATCATCACCAATCTTTGCGTGATTTAGGAGATGATTTAATAGTGAATGCTAAAGCAGCAGATGGTGTAATTGAGGGAGTAGAACATAAAACTCATAGTTTTTGTTTAGGAGTTGTTTGGCATCCAGAATATGAGACTAATGTTGAAGAAAGCCGTTTGTTTCAAGCGTTTGTTGCAGCTGCGCAAATACATAAGAAAAATAAAAAATAATGCAGCTATCAAAATTATTAGCGCATGCAGGTTTGTGCTCGCGTAGAGATGCCAAAGAAATTATTAAATTTGGTCGAGTAGCGGTTAATGGTATAACACAAGAAAACCCTCTAACGAAAATCTCTGAGCAAGATATTATAACCTTAGATGGCAATCAGGTCAAGATATCGGAAAATCCAAGGTTATGGCTTTTTAATAAACCTCGTGGTGTTGTAACAAGTCATAAAGATCCTCAAGGTAGAAAAACTGTGTTTGATTTGTTGCCCCGAACGTTACCAAGAGTTGTTTCTGTTGGCAGGCTAGATATCAATTCCGAAGGTTTATTACTATTAACAAACAATGGTGAGGTTGCAAGATTTTTTGAATTGCCTGAAAATAAATTTCGACGCTCTTATCATGTTAGAGTGTATGGAAAATTAAATGCGCAAGAATTAAGTAATTTAAAGAATGGTTGCATAATTGATGAAATTAGATATGGTAGTGTTTTAGTACGCATATTAGAGTCTAGAAGCAGTAACCACTGGCTTGCTGTTTCCCTTACAGAAGGAAAAAACAGAGAAATCCGTAAAATAATGAACCATCTTGGTTTGGAAGTGAGCAAGTTGGTTAGGGTTAGTTATGGTCCTTTTGAATTAGGCAGTCTAGTTAAAGGTAGTATAAAAGAGGTAAGTTTAGATCATGTTTATAATATCGGGAAAATACCGAGGTCATAAAATCAAGACCATTCGTAGCCAAAATTATCGACCTACAACTTCTAAAATTAAAGAGTCAATTTTTAGTATTCTAAGCAGTGGGCAGTTTGTAGATGATAGTGGTCGTTCAGTTCTAGATGGTGCAGTAATTATAGATGTGTTTGGTGGTACAGGGGCATTAACTTTTGAGGCTATATCTCGTGGAGCAAAAAAGGGAATTATTGTAGAAAAAGATCAGACTAATCTTGAGCTCTTAAAAGACAATATAAAAACATTAAACTTTGATGAAAAAATAATCGCATTATACGGAAATGCATGCAATCTAAGTAAAAATAGTGAAGAATGTGATATAGCTTTTGTTGATCCGCCATTTAATCAGGGTTTGATTTCTAAGACTCTTGATAATTTATTACATAAAGGCTGGGTTAAAGATGGAGGGCTGATAGTAATAGAGAGGCAGTTGCAAGATCTTTATACTGCCAGAGAAGATTGCAATCTAGTATTTTCTAGAAAATATGGTAAAGTATGGCTGGAAGTGTTACAGAAATTAGAGAAAAAATGCAGTTAGTTGAGTGCGCAGCTAAACAAAATAAGCCGTCTAGAGAAGAAGCAAAAGAGGCTGTAAGAGTGTTATTGAGATGGATAGGCGAAGATCCTGATCGAGAGGGTTTACTTGAAACACCAGAAAGGGTCTTAAAAAGTTATGATAGTTTTTTTGCTGGATATTCACAAGATTCTGGTGAAATCTTAAATAAGACATTTAATGAAACAGCTGGTTTTGATGATATGGTTTTATTAGATAATATTTCTTTTTCTTCTTTTTGTGAGCACCACATGTTACCTATAGAGGGTACTGTAAGTTTAGCCTATATACCAAATGGCAAAGTGGTTGGCATAAGCAAGTTAGCAAGAATAGTAGATGTATTTGCCAAAAGGCTACAATTACAAGAAAGAATGACAGTACAGATTGCTAAAGCAGTGAATAAACATCTTGGTCCTAGAGGTGTAGCAGTGTCAATTAATGCGAGTCATAGATGTATGACAATACGTGGTGTAAATAAGAAAAATAGCACAATGAAAACTAACTATTTTATAGGTGACTTTGCTGATAGCCTAAAAATGCAAAAAAAATTCTTAATGAATATAAAATAAAAGGTCTGTGATGAAATATAACGTTGCTGTTGTGGGCGCTACAGGGAAGGTAGGTGCAGAAATATTTCAAGTGCTAGATCAAGTAAAATTTCCTGTAAACAAGGTATATGCATTAGCTTCTAATAAGTCCATAGGTAAGCAAGTAAGTTTTGGCGATGATAATTTGATTACCGTTTCGGCTTTAGAAGGTTTTGATTTTAAAGGAGTAGATATAGCCTTTTTTTCTGCAGGTTCTGCAGTGTCAAAACAATATGTGCCTATCGCTACAAAAGCTGGTGCGGTTGCTATAGATAATACATCTTATTTTAGAATGGATAGTGATGTTCCTTTGGTTGTGCCGGAAGTCAATGAAAAGGACATTTCCATTTTTAAGGAAAGGAAAATTATTGCAAATCCAAATTGCATAGCTATTCCTTTAGCTGTTGCCCTCAATCCTATTCATGATGCGTTGGGCTTAAAGAAGGTAGTGGTCTCTACATACCAATCTGTATCTGGTGTTGGAAAGCAAGCAATGGATGAGCTTTATGAGCAAACACGAGGTGTTTATGTTTATAAAAAAATATCTCCAGAAGTGTTTCCAAGACAAATTGCTTTTAATCTTATTCCTCAAATCGATGTCTTTAGAGAAGATGGTTTTACTGGTGAGGAAACAAAAATAATGTCTGAATTTGGTAAAATTGTTGATAAAAATATAAATATTATAGCAACTTCAGTAAGATCTCCGGTATTTCTGGGGCATTCAATGTCTGTGCATATTGAATGTGAAGAAGATTCTTCAAAGCAAGAAATACATAGGCTGTTGTCACAGGCGCCTGGGGTGGTTTTAACTGATCAAGATGATCATAATCTTTATGTTACTCCTGTAGATGTTGCTGGTAAAGATGAAGTCTATGTCTCAAGAGTAAGGCAAGCCCCTTATAACTCTAGAGAATTTTCTTTGTGGATAGTAGCAGATAACATACGCAAAGGAGCTGCTGTAAATGCTGTGCAAATTGCTCAGGCTGTAATCAAAAAGTTTTTATAACTCTCTAATATCTTTGATCTTTTGTATTTTTAAGTTACACTTTTGAAGTCACGATTAATCAATGCTTGAAGTTATGCGTCACTTTTTGACTTTAATTCTAATGTTATTATCAAATCTAGCTATAGCATATGATATGTCAAAGAAAATAGATTTTGATATTTCTATGGGGATAGCAAATAAACCAACATATGATTTTATGTTTAGGCATTCAAAATCTGCAGAGTACTATCATACATTTCGCAAGCTTTATAATAGTAATTATCATAGGCAGTCTGCTCAGGAGCCAAGGATCCCCAAAATAATTCATCAGATATGGCTCGGAGGTGAGTTACCTAGGTTTTTTAATAATTATATTGAAACATGTAAACAAGTAAATCCAGGCTGGGAATACAAATTTTGGACAGAAAAAGACCTTGATAAATTATCTTATAACAAAGATGTGGTATATGCCCTTAAAGGTAGATTAGATGTTACCAAAGATTATTTAATGCATGTAATATTGGATCAGTTTGGTGGCGTATTTATGGATGTTGATTATGCTTGTTTTAAACCTTTTGAACAATTAAATTATCAATATGATGCGTGGTTTGCGATTGAACCTAGTGGGTGGTGGAAGAAGATTCCCACAATCAGTTATAGCATTATTGCAGCAAAGGCAAATTATCCTGTTATACAAAAAACTCTAAAGGATATAGAGCAATATTCGTTAGATAAAGATTTTAGGATAAGGCATAACAAAGAGTATACTCATAGGTCTGTTAAGGCAGATATAATTTTTTCATCAGTACAGATGTTCGAAGGGATTAATATAAATGAATACTGTAAGCATAACAGTTGTGACAATGTTATGATTTTTCCTGCCACATACTTTTTACCTAGAGTACATGTTGGCTGGATGGTCGACAATATGAAGAAATTTTCTTTACTTGATACACTCAAGATGCATTTTGGTCTTGCAGAGCACGCAGTTATTTATGACGAAATTAAGCCTGAAACAATAGCAATGAATGACTTTAATGCAAAAGCTAAAATAAACCCATTGTACTACAAAGAGAAAAGCTCTAATTATTAAAATGGAATCTCGTCATCAAGGTCATCTATTGACATATTAGATGATTCTGACTCGGACAAGCTGTTTGTTGTGTCGTTCTTGCCGCTTAATAAAATAAGGCTTGAGTTAAACTGTTGCAATACTACTTCTGTTGTATATCTTTCTTGATTGTTATTATCAGTCCATTTGCGTGTTTGTAATGAACCCTCTAGATAGACTTTGGTACCTTTTTTTACATAATTTTTAATTATATTTACAATACCTTCTGAAAAAGCTACTACTCTATGCCACTCTGTTTTTTCTGTTTTTTCTCCAGTGCTTCTATCTTTCCAAGATTCGGAAGTTGCAACTACAAGTGATGCAATTTCTTTGCCACTTTGTGTACTGCGTATTTCCGGATCTTTCCCTACATTTCCAATTATGATTACTTTATTTAAACTACTTGCCATAAAAAATCCTTGCGTTATAAAAGTATACTATATTAGTGTGTAATACATTAATATTTAAATTGCAAAGATAAAATTACAGATGACAGATAAAATAACTATACTAGGTGCTCGTGAGCATAATTTAAAAAACATAGATATATCTTTACCTAAAAATAAATTGATAGTTATTACAGGGGTTAGTGGCTCTGGTAAGTCATCTCTTGCTTTTGATACTCTGTATGCAGAGGGGCGGAGACGATATGTAGAAAGTTTATCTGCATACGCAAGGCAATTTCTGCAATTACAAAACAAACCAGATGTTGATTCCATTTCTGGTCTTTCTCCTGCAATTGCTATAGATCAAAAGAGTACTTCTAAAAACCCTAGATCTACTGTGGGTACTATTACAGAAATCTATGATTATTTGAGATTATTATATGCAAGAATAGGTGTACCATATTCGCCAGTGACAGGTAAACCTATAGAAAAACAATCGGCATCGCAGATTGCAGAAAAAATACAAATGCAGCAGTTCGGCAAAAAAATATATATTATGGCCCCAATCGTTCGTGGTGGCAAAGGTGAACATCAAAAAGAACTGTTTCTGGCTAAAAAACATGGGTTTCAGAGAGTAAAAATTGACAATATTGTCTATGATATCGATGACCTTCCCTCAATAGATAAAAATAAGAAACATGATATTGATATCATAATAGATCGTCTCCAAATTGACAAAGAGCCAGATAATAGACTAGTAGACAGTGTTGAAACAGCTCTAAAATATGGGGATGGGATTATCAAAGTAGAGATAATTGATGAAACAAGCGATAATGATAATGAAATTCTATTGTTTTCAGAGAAATTTGCATGCCCTGTATCTGGTTTTCAATTAGATGAGATCGAGCCTAGGTTATTTTCTTTTAATAGTCCCTTTGGTGCTTGTCCAGCATGTGAAGGGATGGGGTTAGAAAAATTCTTTGATCCTAAGTTAGTTATATCAAATTCTAAGTTGTCTATACGCGAAGGTGCTATAGCTCCGTGGGAAATTATGAAATCACGGTACCATAATTATATTTTGGAAGGTCTGAGCAAACATTATAAGTTCAATTTAGATTGGGCTTTTGAAAGGTTGCCAAAAGAAGTACAAAATATTATTTTATATGGATCTGGAGATGAACAAATCGAAATGCCTTATAGTGATGGTGTAAGCTCAAGTAAAGTAAAAAAAGTTTTTGATGGTGTCATTAATAGTATGGAAGAAGCTTTGAAAGATCAAGGCGGTATTTGGGGAGAAGAAGCTCTAGCTAAGTTCCAGGCAACTAGAGGATGTAAAGAGTGCAATGGATATAGATTAAAAAAAGAAGCTTTGTGTGTTAAAATTGGTGGCGAAGATATTGGTTATATAGCTAGCGTGAATATAAATAAAGTGCTTGAATGGCTGGAAGGTTTCGCAGGTATTTTAACAAAATCCCAACAAGAAATTTCAAGAAAGATTGTGAGTGAATTAAATCGAAGATTGCAGTTTTTAGTTAATGTTGGTTTGAATTATTTAACCTTATCACGTTCATCTGCCACTTTGTCAGGTGGTGAAAGTCAGCGTATTAGATTAGCTTCACAGATAGGCTCTGGATTGACAGGAGTTATATATGTACTAGATGAACCTTCTATCGGGTTACATCAAAGTGATAATATGAAGTTGATAAAAACTTTAAGAAACTTGACGGATATTGGCAATACGGTTGTGGTTGTTGAGCACGACGATGAAACTATAATGGCGGCCGATCACGTTGTTGATGTTGGAATTGGTGCTGGGATATATGGTGGAAGCATTATTTCTGAAGGTACGCCTGCAGAAATTATGAAAGATGAGAAAAGTTTGACTGGTAGATATTTAAGTGGTAAAGAAAAAATTGATGTGCCAAAAGTATGGCGTAAAGGTATACCAAATAAGAGTGTAAAATTATCTGGAGTTACCACAAATAATCTACAAAATGTATCTATAGAAATACCTCTTGGCACCTTTACATCAATTACTGGAGTGTCAGGTAGTGGTAAGTCTAGCCTAGTAATGCAGACCTTGTACAAGGCTTTAATAAGTAAAACAGATGATCAATATATTGAGTGTGGTGATTATAAATCTTTAGAAGGTGTTGAATTTATAGACAAAGTCATAGATATCAATCAATCACCAATTGGTAGAACTCCGCGTTCAAATCCCGCTACTTATACTGGGATTTTTACTTTAATTCGAGACTTGTTTGCTGGATTGCCTGAGTCAAAAGCTCGTGGATATAAACCATCGCGTTTCTCATTTAATGTTAAAGGTGGGCGTTGTGAAACCTGTCAGGGAGATGGGTTAATAAAGATAGAAATGCATTTCTTGCCAGATGTTTATATTGAGTGTGAAGAATGTCATAATAAGCGATATAACAAAGAAACGTTAGAAGTTAAGTATCGTGGGAAATCAATTTCTGATATTTTGAACATGACTGTTGATAATGCTCTAGAGTTCTTTGATAAAATGCCATCAATCAAGGAAAAAATAGAAACACTGCATAATGTAGGTTTGGGATATATACAAATAGGACAGTCTGCAACTACGTTATCTGGTGGTGAAGCTCAAAGGATTAAGTTAGCTAAGGAGCTTTCAAAAAGATCTACAGGTAGGACATTCTATATTCTTGATGAACCAACAACCGGGTTGCATATTGATGATATTAAAAAATTGTTGAAGGTACTGCATTATTTAGTTGATTTAGGCAATACTGTTGTAGTGATTGAGCATAATTTAGATGTAATAAAAACTTCAGACTATATTATCGATGTTGGACCAGGTGGTGGTGATAAAGGTGGAAAAATTGTTGCTACTGGTCATCCAACGCAAATAATCGAAAACAAAGAAAGCTTAACTGGGCAGTTTTTGAAAAAACATTATTGCTGATCTTTTGCTTTCGGAATTAGTAAAATAAAAATAGTCTTGAAGATTATAAGACAAAAACACTTAATAAATCCCTTGAATGTTGTAAGTTAATGTTGTTTACAAGCCTTACTTCTGCTTTATTGAATTCTTTGAATACAGCTAGTTCACTCGAAAATTCTTCTTTTCTTCTTGAACATTTCTCATCTGATTTTTAATTTTAAATCATCCTTCCCACTAACTGTTTATTAAGCTTTATTAACTATTAGTAAATATTTTAATAATTATATAAAATACATTGACATGTTTTAAAAATAAGAATAATTAAGTATTTGTAAAAATAATTAACACAAAGTAAACGTGGGTGATTTAGATCAAAATATAGTAGGAACAGTTGGAGTGGTTATTGTTGATAGTCACAATCAGTATGCTATACACAATATTTCTGAACAAGAAGAGCAAACTGGAACACATGCTGATCTCAAGGAAGTAAGTTTAGTTATTGATACAGTGGTGCTATTTCCCGATAGTGTCAATGTTATGAATAATTTTGCAGATGCAACTCATACTAGTATCACTATCGACGATAGTAGAATTTGTACTGTAGATAAAGCAAGCAACAAGCCATTCTTTAGTTTGCTTAATCCAACACAAGATAAAGCGCTAGACAATAGTTTTGCCGCTTATTCACAAGATTTTCTTCATTTTCTCTATAACACTTATGTATCAGTGAATGAGTTTTTGAAACAACATGATCCATTTCCAAATTTTTTAGTCATTCCAGGGGTAGCTGCACAAAGAGGCGCAGCTCGTGCGGCTGCTTCAACATCTGCAACGCAACGAGGTAGTTCAAGTAGATATAGGACGTCTTCCTTTGATTCATCCTCTCTTCCTGCACCAGCAAACTACAATATTCCACCTGCTGCCAATAGTAATTTTAGAGCACCTGTTTTTCCGGGAGACGCACCACCTATTCGATTCTCAACGCAAAGAACTACACCATCCACCTTTCCCATGAGTACTCCTTCTACGGCTTACTATCCAACAAACGGGATGGGGATGGTGCGTCAGTTTCATGAACCTGCCAGCATTTTCTCGCCAACCAATTATCCGTCTTATCAATATCCTGGTCTCAGCTTTCCTTCAAGCAAGCCCTTTTCTTCTTCCAGTTCTTTAAGCTCATATCCAAGCTCTAGCTCTTTTCCTTCTTATTCCATCACGCCTAAGCTTCCAACGCTTAGTTTTTCTTCATATAGTCCTCTTTCCTCTTTCAGCGTTGTTCAACATCTTGGCTCTACTCCTTCCACCGCGTACTCTCTGGGTGAACCTACTGATTTTAGCTCACATTTTCGCCCCCTCTCTGAAATCTATTATATTCCTCTTCCTACAAAAGAGATATTTCCAGAATTTCTGCATGTGTCATTACCTGAGGTGCTCCAAATCCAAGGACTTACACTGGAAGATTCAAACCACTTGAGAGAATGGAAAGTGGCCAGGCATAAGTTCTACATGCAAAGAATCCAATGGGCCTTAAAACAAACATACAGAATTTTATTTATAAATTGTATTCCTATAGATGAAGAATACATCAAAAACATCTTACGAAAAGTTGACTTAGCAGTAATTGAGAATGCCTTAGCCAGCGGCTTTGTACTTAATACTTTAGCTTCGCAAGCAGATTCTGAGCTCTATATCCAGAGAATGAAATATAGACAAGAAGTCGTAAATGAGAACTATGCAAACTATCAAGCTTGGTTTCTGTATCAAGAGCTTATCGAGCAAAGACAAAGAGCAAAATATAAAGCAGAAGAGCATGCAAATGCCAAACGCTCTGCTGCTGGGGCATCTAACGGCGGCAATGGTGGAAATTCTACAGGTAGTGATAATATTGATGAAGTGGCAAAGGCTGCTAAAACTGAAGATGCTCCGTCTGATTCAGCTCAGCAAGGCATTAGCCACTTGCCACAATTGAGGCAAGAATATATAAAAGAAGTAAGAGGGTTAACTGAAGTTGTAGATAAACTGCGAAATCAAGGAAAGACTCCTGAAGAAATTGCTCGTATAGTTAGTAACATGAGACGTGATCTCGGAATTAAGTATAAAGATATGACACCTCCAGAATTACGGGACATTTATTACAAAGCGAACATTAAAGAGTACGGTGATCCGCTTGGTCCAACTGTAGAACACCTGCGGAGCGAAGGCAAAACTTGGGAGGAAATAATTGCGAGCGCTTGTAGAGAGGGAGGAAGGGGTTTGCCTGGAACAAAAATTTAGAAATGAGGATTGATAATGAAAGGACCGTTTTTTCAGCAAAATCGAATTGGTTATGAGATTCTTTGGGACTCTTGTTTTGATGATGTTGATATTGCTGTTGACAAAATTAAGCTCAAATATGATGTGAATATAAAAGAAAAAATTGAAGTTTTTGATAGTTATTGGATTGTATCTGATATTAATCAGAAATATACTATATGTGTTAGATATCACGATCCTGTGGGGCTTAGGATTTATGCTGAGAATGAAGAATCAAATATTATTGTAACTGAGATAGCAGAATATTTAGATAAAGAGTTTAATGGTTTAAAGAAGAAGCAATAAAATGTTTAAAAGATATTGGGATTTTAAAATAAAAGATATAGCTCTCTGTCTTCACCAGGATAACTTTTTAGGAATTAGTCTTTTTGCTGCTGAAGCAAAAGAGTTTCTTACAAATTGAAATCTAGATTTTTTTAAAAGGGTGTTTTAACTGTATTCAGAAGATAAAATGCTAATGTTTACCATGGCTATGTTGTGACGCCAGAAGTGTTGCGTTCTCGTGAAACAGGTGCGCATGCGCTACTTCGTAAACTTAAGATTGTGGATAAAAATGGAGAAATTAAGTAAAAATATCATAGCCGAGGAATTGTGCTGTGATAAGATGAAATTTGCAGTCAATAAAGAGCGTATTATTGATTACGAAAATTATGTTAGAAATTACAATATACGAGGCATGAAGAGAGTTTATGCTATAGCATATTGTCCATGGTGTGGACAAAATTTGGGTAGAGAGCTAAACTGGGAATATTACGAAATTCTTGGGAAAGAATACGGCATAGACTACCCTGAAACAACGGAAGCAGATAAAGTTCCTGAGGAATTTAAAAGTGAAGAGTGGTGGAAGAAGCTGGGTCTTTAGTTAAAGTTTCATATATCTCGTGTTAAAGTTTTAATTAAACAGTCCTGTAGTAGTAGAGAGTGCGTTAGAGAGTGGTTTTGTCTTAGAGACCATGTTTATGAGGTCACCATTTTATGGGCAATGGCAAGCAAAAAGAGCTGCAGAAAAAGCTGTTAAACTAGAAAATGTTGCTGGCAGTGGAGGTGGCAATTGGAATAATGGTACCGGCACAGATTCTGATCTTCGTTATAAAGCGTATGAGCAGTACAAACAGTATCGGGTAGATACGCATGTCCATCATCGGTAAGTCCGATATGGCAAGCAACTGAACCTTTTAAAGGCGGATACAGAACTAATGGTTTAAAAAGTAACAAAAGAGAGTATTATAGGTGGGATGAGAGGCATAAAGATGTTGAAATATATGACCACAACGCACGTTATCTTGGGTCAAAAGATCCTGTTACTGGTAAGGCATATAGAAAAGGAGATATGAAAATAAATTTTCAACTAAAGGACTTAAAATGATAAAATTTTGTTGTAGTAATTTTAGTAGTAAGAAGCATAAAGGAAAAGTTGATTTTTATACTACTAGCAATAATGATGTAATAATTCGTTACTATCCTAAAACAAGAGAATATTTTTCTGTTCATTCAGATGAAACAGGTTGTGATATAAATTATTGTCAATGGTGCGGCAAGAAGATGCCCAAGCCACTTGTTGACGAATGGTATAAAATACTAGAGGAAGAGTATGGGATATTAGATCCCGTGGTAGATGATGCAGACAAAGTTCCAAAAGAATTCAAAACAGATGCATGGTGGAAAAAGCGCGGTCTTTAGTTAAAGTTTTAATTAAACAGTCCTGTAGTAGTAGAGAGTGGTTTTGTCTTAGATACCATGTTTATGAGATCACCATTTTATGGACAATGGCAAGCAAAAAGAGCTGCAGAAAAAGAAAAAGCTGCTAAACTAGAGAATGCTGCTGGGGCATCTAACGGCGGCAATTGGAATAACGGTACTGGTACAGATTCTGGTAGTAAGTGGTTTCAGTGGTTTAATGCGATTGACGAGGCTTTTGATCCACGTACTTGTTTATATAAAGAATCTCCAGCGCATACCGGAAGCAATAAGCACAAGAGCCGCGCACCAACAGATGGTCAAAAGAACTTGCCTAATTCATATAGATTCTCAGAAAGTGGCAGAGTGTCTGTTGACTTAGATAATACTGAGATTATAATATACAGAAGAGAGCGGCCGAATGTTTATCATGGCTATGTTGTGACGCCTGAAGTGTTGCGTTCTCGTGAAACAAGGGCCCATGCCTTGCTTTATAAACTTAAAATGGTAGATAAACGTGGAGAAATCATATAATAACACTGGTTCGGTAGAGTTATGCTGCAAAAAGATGAGCTTTGCTGTCAACAAAGAGCATATCATTGATCACGAAGATAATGTAAGAAATTATAATATACGTGGCAGAAAAAGAAATTATAATATAGCATACTGCCCATGGTGTGGAAAAGATCTTGGTAAAGCATTAAATTGGGAATATTTTGAGATCTTAGCAAAAGAATATGGGATTGAAGATCCTGATTTTGTAAATTTTACTAATGTTCCAGAAGAATTCAAAACAGATGCATGGTGGAAAAAGCGCGGTCTTTAGTTAAAGTTTTAATTAAACAGTCCTGTAGTAGTAGAGAGTGCGTTAGAGAGTGGTTTTGTCTTAGAGACCATGCTTATGAGATCGCCATTTTATGGACAATGGCAAGCAAAAAGAGCTGCAGAAAAAGAAAAAGCTGCTAAACTAGAGAATGCTGCTGGGGCATCTAACGGCGGCAATTGGAATAACGGTACTGGTACAGATTCTGGTAGTAAGTGGTTTCAGTGGTTTAATGCGATTGACGAGGCTTTTGATCCACGTACTTGTTTATATAAAGAATCTCCAGCGCATACCGGAAGCAATAAGCACAAGAGCCGCGCACCAACAGATGGTCAAAAGAACTTGCCTAATTCATATAGATTCTCAGAAAGTGGCAGAGTGTCTGTTGACTTAGATAATACTGAGATTATAATATACAGAAGAGAGCGGCCGAATGTTTATCATGGCTATGTTGTGACGCCAGAAGTGTTGCGTTCTCGTGAAACAGGAGCATATGCATTACTTTTTAAGCTTGATATAGTAGGTAAAAATGGCAAAATCAAATAGCAATACTGTAGACAAAGTTTTCTGTTGTGAAAAGATGGGATTTGCAATCAATAAAGAACATATTATTGATTATGATGATTGTGTAAGAAATTATAATCTGTGTGGTGACAAAAGAGACTATGCTATCCTATATTGTCCATGGTGTGGGAAAGATTTAGGTAAAAGATTAAATTGGGAATATTTTGAGATATTAGCAAAAGAATATGGGATTGAAGATCCTGATTTTGTAAATTTTACTAATGTCCCAGAAGAATTCAAAACAGATGCATGGTGGAAGAAGCGGGGTCTTTAGTTAAAGTTTTAATTAAACAGTCCTGTAGTAGTAGAGAGTGCATTAAAGAGTGGTTTTGTGTCGGAGTTTAATTGATATTAAGGATTATATTGTATATTAAACAGTAAAGATTTTGAATGATGATATCAATTCATTCTATACTTATTTTGCGCGGATTCTGTAGTGAGTTCTTCTTTTAAATCTTCTATATCGTAAGCTATATGAGTTTTGCCCTCTGCATCAACAATTATTCGAGTGTCTTCGTTTTCGCAATCATCTTCTAAATCTAATTCTTTTTGCAATTGATGCATTGCTTTAGAGTATTCTTTTTTTAATGTTGTTATTTTTTTTGTAAAAGATTTGATAACTTTCATAATAGCTGGCATATCTTCAGGTTTTATAAAGATTACTGCTATACATAAAATCACGACAAATTCTGAAAGAGAAATACCTAGCATTTTATTTGACGTTTCTCCAAATACGTTTTTTGGCTAAGTAAAATATAACAGTAAAAGCAATCAGATACAACATCACTTTTATACCAATCAATTTTCTATGTTCCATTTCTGGTTCTGCTGCCCAATGTAAGAAAGATACTACGTCTTTTGACATTTGCTCAATAGTTGGTGCTTCGTTATTATCGTATGTTACAAGTCCAGGAGATAATGGTGGCGGCATACTAATCTGGTGATTAGTAAAATAAGGGTTATAATACATGCCAGAATATAATTGAAAATCTTTTGGTGGATTTGCATATCCCGTTAATATTGAATATAAATAATTGGCACCATCAGGTCTTGCTTTTATTATTAAAGATAGATCTGGAGGTAAAGCTCCATTATTAGCAGAACGTGCAGCTTGTTCATTTGGATATGCTGGTACAAACATGTCATTTATCGTTGCTGATCTCTTGTTAACAACGCCTTCATCATTAGGTTTGTCATCTGTTTGATATTCTGCAGCAATGCTTTTTATTTCTTCTGTAGAAAAACCGATTTTCTTTAAATCGCGATAAGATAAATATTTTAACGAATGACAAGTTTGACATACTTCCTTATAAACCTTAAAACCGCGTTGTATAGCTGTTTTATCAAAATATCCAAATATGCCCTCAAATGACCATGATAGTTGTTTTGGAGGCAAATGGGAAGACGCTAAGACTGTGTTTGATAATATCAATAAGGTTGAAATAATTAGCGTGATAACTGTCTTATTTTTCATAATCTTTACTGATAGATTCTGGTATTGGTAAGGTTTTCTCATATTTTCCTAATAGTGGTAATATCAAGAGAAAATGTGTAAAATAATAAAAAGTAGCAAATTGTCCAAGAATTATATATATGCCTTCAGGGGACTTGCTGCCAAGATGTCCAAGTAATATAACATTGCCAATAAAAATCCAGAAGCACACTTTAAAAACTGGTCTGTATCTTCCACTTTTTACTTTCGAAGAATCTAACCAAGGTAAGAAGAATAATATTAATATGGCAGAGAGCATCGCTATGACTCCACCTAACTTGCTAGGGATAGCACGTAATATTGCATAAAATGGTAAAAAATACCATTCTGGAACAATATGCTCAGGTGTCACCATAGGGTTTGCCTCGATATAATTATCTGGATGCCCTAGGTAATTAGGTTGATAAAATAGGAAATAAGCAAACAAGAGGAAAAAGAATCCAAATCCGAAGAAATCTTTTACTGTATAATAAGGATGAAAAGGAATGGTGTCTTTTTTTGTTTTTACTTCTACTCCAGTAGGATTATTGGAGCCATGTATGTGTAATGCAATTATATGGATGATTACAATGGCTACTATAACGAAAGGTAGTAGGTAATGTAGTACAAAAAAACGGTTTAACGTTGCATCCCCTACCGAAAATCCGCCCCATAACCATTGAACAATCTTTTCTCCAATTACAGGTAATGCTGAAAAAAGATTTGTGATTACTGTAGCTCCCCAAAAACTCATCTGTCCCCAGGGCAAGACATAGCCCATGAATGCTGTTGCCATCATTAATACGAAAATTATTATGCCCATAAACCATACCATTTCTCGAGGAGATTTGTAAGATCCATAATAGAGTCCTCTTGCGATATGAATATATACGGCAACAAAAAACATGGATGCTCCAACAGCGTGTGTGTATCTAATAAGCCACCCGTAGTTCACGTTTCGCATGATATATTCAACGCTTTGAAAGGCTGTAGCAGCATTTGGTGAATAATGCATTGCTAAAAATAAACCTGTGATAATTTGAATGACTAGTGCTATGCCAGCAATAGAGCCAAAGTTCCACATGTAGCTTAGGTTTTTTGGTGTCCGGTATTCTCCTAAATGTTTAATAAAAGAGAATATGGGTAGTCTATATTCAATCCATTCAACAATTGTTTGTTTTTTGTTCGACATGGTTTAGCCTATTTTTATTTTAGTATCTGTAAGAAAAGTATATTCGGGAATAATCAGATTGAGTGGAGCTGGTCCTTTTCTAATACGTCCAGAGGTGTCGTAATGAGAGCCGTGACAAGGGCAAAACCACCCCCCATAATCACCACTATCTCCTAAAGGAATGCATCCCAAATGAGTACATACGCCTATCATTATAAGCCAATTTGTATGTCCTGTTTTTACTCGTACAGAGTCTGGTTGTGGGTCTGGTAATTGTTGCCATTCCGTATCTTCAGCTTCTTTTATTTCTTTGTCTGTTCTGTTTCTTATAAATACCGGTTTTCCTCTCCACATTACTTTAAGTGTCTGACCTTTCTCTATAGGTGATAAATCTACTTCGATAGAAGATAAAGCTAAAACATCTGATGCTGGATTCATTGAGTCAACAAGTGGCCATAAACAAGATGCAGCTCCAACCCCTGCTACTGCGCTGGCAGTTAGAGTAATAAAATCCTTTCTTGATACTTTCTTTTTTATAACTGTATTTTGCATATTGAATAATTTTACTAATATGTCTTTTATATCAAATTGTTTTTAATTATCAATGCAACAACCTTATTTTTATCTATTAAAAAGTTATCGTAATGGACGCCTAGATCCTGTAAGTATGCCCTTAAGGTGTTTTTCAGTTCTCTCGGTGAAAGCTATTTTTGTTGAGGTTTTCTTACTTTTCCGTAAGCCAGCTATAGAGTCTTTGGTTAGTACTGTGGCAGTTTCTATGCCTTTAACTTGATTTGGGAACTGCTTTTTTAGTTGATTAAGTGCATTTTCAGAAATGATTGCATTATCTATGTTTATTGTCGCTTTTTCATCGAGTTTTATATTTTCTAGATCTGTATTGACTAAGATAGCACCTTTAAAGTTTATATCGCCTTTAAAAGATGAGCCAGAGAAAACGGCATTTTCTAGATTAGCCTTTTCAAAATTAGCAGTCCCTTCAAATGTGCTGCTCAAAACAGTATACTGGCATTGTGCTTGACTAAAATCGCAGTTGCGCATTGTACAATTTGTGATATACATCCCATAACACTCAGTTTCTCTAAACGATGTATCTACAAAACGTGATGATGTTAAGGATGCATAAGTCATATCAGATTTTGTTAAATCTAGGTTTGTTGCTTGGCATTCTGCCATTTCTGCATCTTGCATATATGCATATTTGAGATTGACGCCATTTAAAGAACAATGCTTTAGCTTTGCATGATCAAAGCTAGCACCTCTAAAATACCATTGTGATGTAATAGGATTTTCGTATCCTGTTAGTTGTGAGCCGTCAAAGTTAACATACTCAAGTTTGGATCCCCACATATCAAATTTTCTAGCTGTAACTTTAGTCCAATTTAATGGATTGTTTGCTGTTCCAATTAATTGAGCATTACCAAAAGAACACGCATTAAATTGGGTATTAAGGTTAATTGATATGTCTGGGTCTTGAGTTTTTTTTGAGAAAGCAAGATCAAATTTTTTTTGATCAGGCTCATACCATAGTAAAGTTCCTAGCTGAACTTGCTCTGTCTTATTCATATCTGATATCACTTTTCTTATTATAGGTTCAGTAGTTTTCTCTAAGTGATAAAGATGTGTCATTAGATCCTTTATAACATTTGGATTACGAATCGTGTTTTGGAGGATATCTAATCTTTCAGTTGGTGATGCTACTAGGAGTTTTTCTATTTGTTCTTCAAGACCGTGTTGTTTTAAGATAGCTAAAGTTTGTCTGCCTGAATCTACAAGAGATCTTACTTCTTGTGTCGTGAGAGCGGTTTTGTGTTGTGATACTAAAATATTGTTTAGTTGTGTGGTTAAAAACTCTATTGTTTCAGGGTTTACTTTACTAAGTAAGTCTGAAGTTATCATGTGCTTTATAAACGGAGCGATTATTTTTAACCTAGTTTTTTCTGGACCATCAATTAGAGATCTTGTGTTTTGTATAATTTTGGTCTGTTCCAGCGCTTTATAAAATTCTCGGCCCACTGCTATTACTTCTTTTGCGTGTGTAACATTAGGAAATAGCTTGGTTGTAGATAATGCCAGTAGGGGTAGATGTTCATTATTCAGAAATTCTGATAATATGCCTTTTCGCATGAGTTTTGAGACTAGTTCTTTATGGGCGCCATTTATATCTCTAGGATCTTTCCATGTTATCCAACCAATTTGATCCATTACATACATCGAGTCTTTTAGCACTCTATTCATTTTTTGCGGATGAGTTATAGAAAAGAATGCTAGTTTACAAATTTGTAAGAAAGAGCGTGATGCTAAAGATGTTCCAAATTTTGTACCTTTTCCAAAAACATTTCTAAAATTAGGAAAAAGAAAACAAAGTGTTTTCTGAAAAATGGTACCAAAAACTGTTGGGGGGTTTTTTTCTTCTGATTCATATTCAACAGTATCTAGAAATGGTCCACAACCTATGTCTATTAGTAGCTCTCTCAGGGATTCAATGTGACGATCGGCAAAATAAGGTGTTGGTTGTTTAAATTCTATAACTTCTTTTTGAAATTTAAACTCAGGGGTGGTTTTTATTTGTTTTAATAACAATTCAACTTTTTTTTGTGGAGTGCCTTCAAATTTATCGTATTTCTTAGACAGAGTTTGTGTGTGTTCTTGTAAAATGCGTGTCAGAACATGCAATTCAGTTACAGACACTGTGTGTGCTAAATAGAATCTGACTTCTTGTGTAAAAGGGTCCAAGCCTGATGCGTCTTGTTTAAGAGCCCGTTGATATTGTCTGTCAAATTCTGGAGTTTGTTTTATAATTGTATCGATGTGTCTTAGGCTCTCTTCGAAGGGGAAGCCACTATTAATATTTTGGACATAGAGATCTAACATCCGATCATTATGCGCTAGTGTGTAAAGCATGAGATTCTGCTCTTGTGGTGTGAAAGCAGATAGTGCGCTATGACTGTTGTGTACAAAAGTATTATCAAAAGCTTGTTTTGTAGTGCGAATTTGTGTCTTTGATTGAGATAATAATGTCCAACCTTTTTGACCTAAGCTTGATAGCTTTTTTCTAGTATCATTTTCGGTGCTAGTTAATGTTATAGTAGGTTTTAAAGAGGCTTTTTTGACAATCACACCAGGGATATTGGTATCATCTAATAATGTGCCGTGAATATTTGTATCAGTCATTCCAGTAACATTTGACATGTCTGAGTTACTTAGATCAAGAAAGGATAGTTCTGCAGCGGATAAGTCACCATGGATCTGCAAGCCAGCTAGGCTAATTATCTTTCCTTCTGCTTTCGCAACTCTTAATGAAGGTACCAATGTTTTAAAGCTTTGTGCATCTATAGTACAATTATTAAAACTCACACCATCTTCAAGGGAAACGAAGCTAAAGTCGCATTTGATAAAACAGGAATTATCAGGTGGGAATCCTTTGAATAGCTTTGCATCGCGGAAAGTAAAACCAGATACATGTATATTTGGTTGTATTGTTTGAGCATCTAGAGAGAGATTATCAAAATTGAGTTGATGCAGAGCAGATTCTATAGGGGTATCTAGAAGCATTCTGTGTTCCTGGCTCTTTTCTCTAAAAAGTTTACACAGATTGCTTAGATCTTGTCTTGCGATGCCGTCTGGACCAACGATGCTTTTGTTTTGAGAAACAGGAAGATTTTTAATTGTTACAATCATGTTTTGTTGGTGAGAGGGAGAGTCTGTAGATAATGCTACTCTACCTAAAACATTTTTTACTGCTTCAGGATGTGCAGCTGCCATTTCTAGAAACTTCTCTGTTACTTCTCTAGAAGATTCATATAAATTGCTACCTGGAGTAGTATTGGATGCATCTTGAATTAAAGTTGAAATAATGACGGTGCTTAGGTCGTTAATATTTATTATGTTTTTTAAGCAGCCTCTTTCTTGTAGAGATTTAACAACGTTAGGTAGAACACCTACAAAATTGTCAATAGTACGAGAGCCGAGACGGGAATCTCGAACATTGGCTGCAAGTGCGTGCTTCAAGGCGCAGGATACTAGTTCTTTATTGTTTTTAATGAATTGTGGTAGATCTGGATCGTTTGCAACTTCATTGATTAGCATCCTTCTTCCTTCTGCAGATAGTACTTGAAATGGGGTGGCTTGTTCTTTTTTTCCTCTAAGCCAATTTGTAGCTGAGCTGCCAATGGTCATAGCGCTACTTGCTATAACCCCCATCCCGGAGGATAGCAAATCTGTCCATGATGTAGCTTGCCACATTCGTTCATACTCATTACCATCTGTGCTGGTAGTAGCTTTTGTAAGAATGTTATCTAAAGTTTGAGTGGTAAGTTTTTGTGAAACTGTCATTAAATATGTAAGTGCTGGTCCTGGCATGTTTTTATGTCAATAATCTCAATATTTTTCAAAATATACAGTTGAAATGTTAAATAAAGATTAAAAATGTAACTGTGCAGTTCGTTTTTAGTGGTCGTGGTGCACTCGAGGCGATTCGAACGCCTGACCTTTGCCTCCGGAGAGCAACGCTCTATCCAACTGAGCTACGAGTGCTACTTAAAAGAAACTCCTAGAATTTCTAGTTCTTTGACTCCTGTAGGTGTGTTTACTTCTACAGTGTCGCCAATTGATTTACCAATTAGAGATTTTGCGATAGGAGAGCTAATGGATATTTGTTTATTTTTTATATCAGCTTCGTAATCTCCCACGATTTTATAATGACTTTCTATTTCGGTATCTAGGTCTAACACTTGAACAGTGGCACCAAATTTTACGGTTGTTCCTGATAGTGATGGTACATCTATTACTTCAGAACGTGCGATTATATCTTCTAATTGTAAAATTCTACCCTCAATAAAGCTTTGTTTTTCTCTAGCGCTTTGGTATTCAGCATTTTCTGATAAGTCACCAAGAGCTCTTGCTTCAGCAATGGCTTTGATGATGTTTGGTCTATCAACAGTTTTAAGGTGCTTTAACTCCGTAGAAATCTTAATAAAACCTTCGTTTGTAATTGGAGATTTGTTCATTGTTAACTCTTTTATATTGATTGTTTAGAAAATAGACTCTAGATTTAGAATGTATACTTAGAGTATATAATATAATCAGAAAAAATAAAAATACAATTAATTTATGAATTTTGCTTCCGATTTTACCCAAAGATTAAAGGATTTGATATCGATTTCTAGTGTCATCTCAAGAAAGGTAAAGTTGCAGAAGCATGGTAAGGATTTTTTTGGAGTCTGCCCTTTTCATCGAGAAAAAACAGGATCTTTTTCTGTGAATGATGAAAAAAAATTCTATCATTGTTTTGGTTGTGGAGCCCATGGTGATATTTTTAAATTTGTACAAGATACAGAAAATGTTTCTTTTGGTGAGGCTGTACAGATTTTAGCTAAAGCAAATAATATTGCTATTCCAGAAAGTAATCAAGAAAACAAAAAAACTTCTGAAGTCTTTGAAATTAATACAAAAGCATTAGAGTTTTTTCGTCGATCATTATTCTCTTCTAGCGGTGAGAAAGCATTAAATTATTTAATTAACAGAGGAATTACAACACACTTAATAGAAGAGTTTTGTATTGGATACGCGCCTTCTGTCGCCCACAAAGATTCTCTCGTACAACAATTATTAAAACTAGGATATTTGGAGGAGCATCTTAACGACGCTGGATTAGTCAAAATCTCTGCAGAAGGAAAAGTAATTGATAAGTTCCGAGATAGAATTATTTTCCCTATTCGTAATAGGTTTGGCGCAGTCATTGCTTTTGGCGGTCGGGCAATCTCTGCTGAAGTGAAGCCTAAATATCTTAATTCTCCTGAAACGGAAATTTTTAAGAAACACTCTACCCTTTACCTAGAAGACAAGCTTTTTAAAAGCAGAACTCTACAAGAGGTGTTTGTTGTTGAAGGTTATACGGATGCTATTTCCATGTCAAAAGTTGGAGTGCCTAATGTCGTAGCAACTTTAGGTACTGCTATTTCTGATAATCATATAAAAAAATTGTGGCAAGTAGTAAAAGAGCCAACCATTTGTATGGACGGGGATGTGGCAGGTAATAAGGCAGCTGAAAGAGCGATTTATATTGTTTTGCCATTGTTACGGCCAGGTTATTCAATAAACTTTGTATCTCTAAAATCTGGCTATGACCCTGATGATATGATTACAAATTTTGGGGTTGAACAATTCAAAACACTATTGCAACAAAAAACATCACTCTCCGAGATGATTTGGCAAGTATTTTTATTCAAAGCAGACTTAAAAACCCCAGAAAAGCAAGCTCTTTTAAAAAGTGAGTTGTACGCTCTAATTGACAATATCGAAGATCTGACCGTGCGCGATATGTATAGAAAATATTTTAATAAAAAAATATTTGAGTTGTTTTCCTATAATTCAAGAAAGGTTTTACAAGTTAATACAGACGATAATAAAGTCGAATCAATGATTAAAAACAAGTTGTCATTGCTTCAAAGATTTGAAATTACAATGGCGGCTTTGGTGATAGAGCAAGCTACAATCTTAAAAGATAATCTCGTATTAGAAAGTTTTGTATCTATTGAACCCACAGTTCCATTTCTAAACAATGTTTATAAAGATATTTTAGAGATATTTAATGAGCGCTTAGAACAAGAAGATTCTAGGTTTAACGATATATTCAAAGAGAAGATTCAGTTAGTTGTAAAACCACAGCTATATAATTATTTGTGTGGCAAACAATCATACTTTGTTGATAAAGTTGTTTTAAATGATTATAATCACGCCGTTTCTTTGTTTAATAAGACTTTTGAGTTATATAAACTAGAGTTATTAAAAGAAGACTATATAAAATCTATAAAATGTTTGGATGAGGCTTCGTTGGAAAGGGCAAAGTTGTTGCGTGAACAACTGATAGCACAAGAGAAACTATTAAAAGATATGTGAATGATTAAAGGAGATAATAGGTAATGTCAAAATCGAAAGATAAAAAAGTAGATACAGAGAATAAGTCTCAGTATAGCACCAACTCTATTGATGTTTTGGTAAAAAAATTAATAGGTTATGGTCGTAATAAAGGTTTTTTGAATATAGAAGAAATTAACAAATTATTTCCTTCAGACGTTGTTGCGCCAGAAGTTATTGAAAAAGTTGTGAACAAGCTTGAAAATGCAGGGATTACGGTTTTAGGCAGCAATATGGATGGTTCAGCTGAAGAAGAAGAAAGTTTTGTAACGTTAGATGACGATTTTGATGAGAAAGAAAAAGAACAAGAAATAGAGGTTACTACTACAGATGATCCGGTAAGGATGTATCTCAAAGACATGGGGGGCGTTAACCTTTTGTCTAGAAGTGGAGAAGTAAGTATAGCTAAAAGAATTGAAGAAGGTAAAGAAAAAACTCTATTTTCACTATGTAAAATACCTATAGCAATGCGTAGCTTTATTCAATGGTATGATGAGTTAGCTAGCGAAAGGTTGTTATTGCGAGATGTCATAGATCTAGAGGCGTATACTAGCGATGGGCAGTTTGAGGAAGGAATGAGTAAAAATGATTCTAGCGAAGATATAGTAGATGACACTCTAACTTCTGATGATTCAGATGAGTCGGTCGAGAGTAGTTCTGAATCAGAAGATTCAGAAGATAAAGATGGTTATACTAATAAATCTATTGCAGCGCTAGAAGCTGAGTTGTTTCCACAAGTTATGGATAAGCTTTTAGAGGTATCAAAAATTTGCAATCAGCTTCTTGATATATATGAAGTTGGTGTTGATAAGCAAAATGAACAAGATAATCTGCTTAAAGATTTAATAAACAAAATAAGAGATTTAAGAGTTAGTGAAAAAGGTACTGATTCAATTATAGATATTTTGTATGGATATCATCGCAAGATAATTAATTTAGAGTCTCAGTTTTTAAAGTTGGCTGAGAAAAAAGGCATTGAGCGTAAGGAGTTTATAAAAAGATTTGTAGGGCACACTCTTGATAGTCAATGGCTAGACGGAATGAAAGCATTAAATAATGTTGGTTGGAATAAATTTCTTAGTGAAAATAAAGATGAAGTTAAGATAATAGAAGAATCTATATTAGATATTGAAGATGAAGTAAGTCTTCCTATTGCTGATTTTAAGAAGTTTACCTTAGAAGTACAGAAAAATGAAAGAGCGACTAATAGAGCTAAGAAAGAAATGATTGAGGCTAACTTAAGGTTAGTAATTTCTATAGCAAAGAAATATTCTAATAGAGGTTTGCAATTTCTTGATTTAATCCAAGAAGGAAATATAGGCTTGATGAAAGCTGTAGATAAATTTGAATATAGAAGAGGGTATAAATTTTCTACTTACGCCACATGGTGGATTAGACAGGCTATTACAAGGTCTATTGCAGATCAAGCTCGTACCATTAGAATCCCAGTTCATATGATTGAAACAATTAATAAAATTATTCGTACATCTCGTCAGATGTTCTATGAATTAGGTTATGAACCAACCCCAGTTGAAATAGCAGAAAGGCTAGGAGCTCCTGTAGAAAAAGTAAAAAAAGTGCTAAAGATTGCTAAAGAACCAATAAGCCTAGAAAGTCCAATAGGAAGTGAAGATGATGGAAGTGTCATAGGTGATTTTATTGAGGATAAAGGAAGTGAATCTCCTATTGATGCAGCTGTTCATTCAAATTTACGTGATGTTACTACGAGAATGCTGTCAAGTTTAACACCAAGAGAAGAGCGTGTTTTAAGGATGCGTTTTGGTATAGGCATGAATACTGATCATACCTTGGAAGAAGTGGGGCAACAGTTTTCTGTGACAAGAGAGCGTATTAGACAAATTGAAGCAAAGGCATTGCGTAAATTGAAACATCCGAGTAGATCAAAGATGTTGCGTAGTTTTTTAAATATGGTTTAGACTGGTAATAAATAGTGCATTTTCTTTATTGTTATATTCTCTGATGTTTCCATAGATTTTGGTAAATGCCGTTTTTTATTTTCATTAATTGGAAGTGATTGCCTTCTTCAATGATCTGTCCTTGATCCAGGACAATAATTCTATCCATGTCTTTTATTGTTGACAGCCTGTGCGCTATAGCAATCATTGTTTTGTTTTTATCTTTTAACAGGATTTCAATACCTTCCTGGATTAATTTCTCTGTTTTACTATCTAAGGATGAGGTAGCTTCGTCTAGTATTAATATGGGTGCGTCTTTTAGCATTGCTCTAGCTATCGCAATTCTTTGTCTTTGTCCTCCTGATATTTTTAATCCTCTCTCTCCGACAGGGGTGTTATATCCGTGTGGGAGTGTCAAGATATAGTCATGAATATGCGCTTTTTTTGCTGCCTCCATTACTTCATCATCTGTAGCTGTGGGTTTGCTATAGCGTATGTTTTCCATAATGCTGTCATGGAATAGCATAATATCTTGTGGTATCATAGCTATGTTGTGTCTGAGAGAATCTTGGGTTACATTTTCAATTGATTGATTATCAATCAATATAGAGCCTGCTGATGGATGGAAGTATTTTAACAGTAAGTTTACCAATGAAGATTTGCCAGCGCCAGAATGTCCAACAATACCAACTTTCTCCCCGGAAGCAATCTTGATATTGAGATTCTCAAATATCAAATTGTGGTTATAATAAAAATAAATATTTTGATATTCTATAGAAGGGGTTTTTACCTCTAGAGTTATAGCTTTAGTTTTATCTCGTAATTCATGCGGCTTATTTATTATATCAAGAGATGCTTGTGCTTCACCCATGTATGAAAAAATTCTTGTAATTTTGTGACTAAATGCCAGAGATCATGGCCAACTGCGAGTATTGTAGCAAAAATGTAGGCAAAATCTCCAATAGAAATAATATTTTGTTTTTTAAAGTGAATAAGAATAAACAGTAGAGAGATAAGCATTCCTAGATAGCATATGCTTCCGACAACTTGTATTTATACTCTCTTATTTCTTTTGGTATTAAATCTACATCAATTTGTTTTGCTAAAGATTGGCTTGCTGTTTTACGACCTGTAAATAACATAATGGAGCTGATATTCGCAATTTTATCAGAGACTGAACCGACTAATCGGTGTTTTGATTGGCTTAGAGTGTCAGATATTTTGATCAACTTACCAGATAGCAGATATATTATCGTAAATAGCATTATACTCCAAATGCTCATAAAGTAGCCAATATCTATATTTATTAGAAAAAGTGAGGCAATTCCTACTATTGTATTTAAAAAATTAATAAGAAAGCCATGATGAAGTTCTGACCAGAATTTATTATAGCCTTCAACAATTTTTGTAATTTTATTAGTTAAACTACCAGTAAAATTGTTCTGAAAAAAATTATAGGAATGGTGTTGTGTGTAGTCGTATGTTCTAATTAACAAATCTTTACGTACGTAAGGTTCTGATCTCCATTCAGCTAAGTTGCTTAATCTCCACGAGACATCCATCAAGATTTGTGCAGAGATAAATGCAAGAATAGGATGTAAAAGCTCAATATAAGATACTTGATTGTTTTGCGCCATCACATCTATTATTATTTTCATAGAGAAATTAGTGAGTGGCGCATAAAAAGCAGTGACAATTGGTGCTAATAACATTATGCAATACCACCACTTATATGGCTTTATAGAAATCTAAAAGTATTTAAATATAGACATAGGATATTCATATTTTATAGACTATGCGTAGTTATAATCTTATATTATCTTAGAAGTTTTAGCAACAGACTGGTTTTACAATGAAATTTATTATAAAAACTTTTATTACGGTATATATAGGTTTGCTGGTATCAAATTTATCTAGTGCCGTATGTCATCCGGAAATAGACCTTCAAAAAAAGCAATATATAATTGGTTATGGTAGTTTAATCAGTGAAAAATCTAAGAGATTTACTACTCCTGGCGTAAGTAATAATTTTCCTGTGGAAATTACGGGATTTAGAAGAGGGTGGTTTCATGTTATTGGCACAGAAATATTTCTTGGCACTGTAGAAGATCCTAAAAATGGCCTCAATGCCGTGATATTTTCTTTAGATAAACCAGAGCAAGTCAAGGCATTTGATGAGCGCGAGATAAACTATTGTCGTAAAAATGTACCCGAATCTAAGATAAAAACTTTAACACAAGATAAAATAGATGGTGAAGTTTGGATTTATGTAACTAAATCTCCAGAGTATCTATATGGAGATGATCGTGGTGCTTCTATACACGCATCTTATCTGTACACATTCTTATCTGGCTGTTTGGATATACAAAAACATTTTAATTTAGACAGTTTCTTAGCAAATTGTATGACGTTCACATACGGAGCAATTCCTCAGATAACATACGATGTTGATCGTGATGATAAGATAAGAAAAGGTAGAGTCATACCAATAGATAGTGATATGAAAGTAATTAATAATCATATTTGTTCGGATAGGAAGTTATTGTCTTATCTCAAGAAAGACTTATTTTTGTATAAAAAAATCTGTGAATAACTATCTTTAGTTTAACTAGAAGTTTAAATACGTAAATCTTTTAGTTTATTTTTTGTAATATTAGTATATGATGTAGGATTCAACGTAAACTTGCTTCTTATAGTTTTACTCAATATTTAATATGTTGTAGAAATGAAGGAGTAAAACTTATTGTATTAAGGAGATGTTATATGACGTGTTTTAAGGATTTTTCCTTGCCCATAAAGCTTTATGAAAATTTAGAGAAAATGGAATTTAAGATTCCTACCCCTATTCAGGTTCAAGCTATACCACCAGCATTAGAAGGACAAGATGTACTAGGTTCAGCACAGACTGGCACAGGGAAAACTGGTGCTTTTGGCATACCTTTGGTAGCCAAATTGATGAATGATCCAGAAAGTGCAGCACTTGTTTTGTTACCAACTAGAGAACTGGCTTTACAGGTGCAAAAATCTTTGCAAACCTTTATTAATAAAGAGAATATTAAGACGGCTCTATTGATAGGCGGAGAGCCTATGGCAAAGCAATATGCTCAGTTAAAGTCTAAACCTCGTCTTATTGTAGCAACGCCAGGCCGTGTTAATGATCATTTAAAGAGAAAAACATTAAAGTTGCAACAGACCAACTTTCTAGTTTTAGATGAAGTGGATCGTATGCTCGATATGGGTTTTGGCATACAGCTAGAAGAAATTATGAAATATTTAGTGTCTGAACGTCAGACTTTAATGTTTACGGCTACATTACCGCAAAATATCAAAAAACTTGCAGAAAAATACTTGAAATCGCCTGTACATATTTCTGTTGGCAAAAGTCATGCTCCTGCGGAAAAGGTGAAACAAGAAAATATCAAGCTGGCTGATAGTGAAAAATTTCCTAGACTGTTACAAGAATTGGAAAATCGTACAGGTTCTATTTTGGTGTTTGTCGGGACAAAAATATCTGCTGATAAAATGTCAGTAAAGTTAGGTGAACAAGGACATAATGCTAAGGCGTTGCATGGTGATTTGCAGCAAGCAAAACGATCAAGAGTTATTGAGTCATTTAGACAAGAAAGATGTAGAATACTTGTTGCTACTGATGTTGCTGCTAGAGGATTAGATATTCCTCATATAGCGCATGTGATTAATTATGATTTGCCACAAAATCCAGAAGATTACATACATAGAATTGGTAGAACTGCAAGAGCTGGAGCAGAAGGTCATGCGGTCAATTTTGTTGGTTCAAAAGATGCTTTGAAATGGAAAAATATTGCTAAAATGATGAATCCAAATGCTGTAGTAAAGGATCATGGAGATAACGAAAGTAATAGTAGATCTCAAGGTAAGAAAACTACATTTCGTAGAGATAGATTCTCAAAACAAGGAGATTTTAAAGAAAAGCCAAGATCAAGATTTGGTAGAACAAGTACAGATGAGTCAAATTCTTTTTCTAGTCGCAGTTCAGGTGAGAAGCCAAGATCAAGGATTGGTAGAACAAGTACAGAAGAATCAAATTCTTTTTCTAGTCGTAATTCAGGTGAAAAACCAAGATCAAGGGTTGGTAGAACAAGTACAGAGGGGTCAAAATCTTTTTCTGGTCGTGGTTCAAGTGAAAAGCCTAAATCACGATTTGGAAGAAGAGATGATTCTAAAGGTCAATCTACAAATCGTAGTTTTAAAAGAAAATCTACAGAAGATCGTTCTCCTAAGAGAAGTTTTAAGGGTGAGTAACTAAGTTATTTTTTAGAGGTTTTTAAAGATTGCCAATATTGAATTCTTTTTAATATTTCTCTTTCAAAACCTCTCTCAGCTGGATGATAAAAATCTTTTGCAGCGTTATCTAATTCCTCAGGAAAGTAGTTTTGACCAGAAAAGCCTTGTGGGGTATCGTGGTCATAGATATAGCCCTTGCTATAATTTTGTTCTTTCATGAACTTGTTTGGTGCATTGAGAATCTGTTTAGGTGGTAGAACTGATCCATGTAGTTTTGCAGTGTCAACAGAGAGTTTATATGCTTTATAAACGCTGTTTGATTTAGGTGCTGTTGCTAAATATATTACCGCTTGAACAACAGCTAAATCGCCTTCTGGGCTTCCTAAAAATTCGTAAGCTTGTTTTGCTGCTAGTGCTTGAGTTAACGCATTAGGGTCAGCGAGGCCAATATCTTCGCTTGCTTGTCTTATTAAATGCCTAGTAATTGCTAGGGGATCTTCACCAGCTTCGAGCATACGTGCTAACCAATATAGAGCCGCATTGCAATCTGAACCTCTGATCGATTTAAATAATGCGCTTCTTAAGTTATAATACATGTCTCGAGCATTATCATGAATTGGTTGTCGTTTATGTAAATGTTTAGATAAATCTGCCGGGGTTAGAAGACTATCTGTAGTGATGCTGATTATTTCTTCGCAGAGATTGAGTAAATATCTGCCATCACCGTCAGCAAGATGATATAGGTATTGATATGAATCTGACGTAATGGGTAACGTAATATTTTTTTGTTTTTCTGTTCTTTTGATTATTGAAAACATTGCTTCGTCAGATAGACGCTTTAATGTTAGAACTTTGCATCTAGATAGCAATGCGCTATTTAGTGAAAAAGAAGGGTTTTCAGTAGTTGCTCCTATTAAAATTATGATACCATTTTCTAAATATGGTAATAAAACATCTTGTTGGGTTTTATTAAAGCGGTGAATCTCATCAATTAATACAATAGTTCCATTACCTGATTCTGCTCTTAGTTCAGCTTGTTCAAAAATTCTTTTTAAATCAACTGTTCCATGCATTGCAGCAGATATAGATTCAAAAGATAGGTCACATGTTTTTGCAATAATTTTAGCAATTGTGGTTTTACCACAGCCAGGAGGCCCCCACAGAATCAAGCTAGATAACCTTTTGTTTTTGATCATCTTTGATAATACTGATTCTTTATTAAAAATATGTTCTTGACCAAAAACTTCTTCCAAAGAATCAGGTCGGACTTCGTCAGCTAAAGGTTTTCTCTGAGTTTTGTGAAATAACGAGAAGTTCATAATATTGTTTCTGCGTCTCTATAAATTTCATATTATAAATATAGTCTGCATCTCAATAATAGCCATAGTTAATTTTATGTTATATGATATTCTATAAAGAGAAGTTTTGTATGTTGATATGGAGGGAAAGCATGAAACATTCGCATAACAAAGAGGAGTCTAGCATTTCATTTAGCGAACACAACCAAAGTCTGATTGGTAGATATAAACCACTGATTGTAATTTTAATTTTTTGTGTTCTATTACCAATCATTCAATTTAATCCCATAGATCATGTAGAATTCATGTATTGTTTTATGGGGTATTTTTTTATTTTCTTATCAATGTTTAAGTTTTTTGATCTAAAAGGTTTTGTAGGTGGTTTTTCTACATATGATTTGATCACTATGCGTGTTCGTGGATATGGATATGCCTATCCAGTGATTGAGTTTTTACTAGGGGCTTCATATCTTTCTCAATTTCATATTACTTTAGTTAATGTAATCACGGTAATTATAATGTTAATTGGTGGAATAGGTGTATTAAAAACTATTGTTTCTGGTCATAAAGTTAAATGTGCTTGTTTAGGTACGGCATTAAACGTACCACTGAGTACAGTTAGCTTACTAGAAAATTTTGGTATGGGCGCTATGGCAGCTTATCAATTGTTTTTCATTGAATCTCTTGTTATATAGATATTTTCATATCTTTATGAGGAATATTGGCATCAAGATATTCTTGGCTACAAATGTTAAACCCAAGGTTTTGATAAAAACAAATGGCGTGAACTTGAGAGCTTAAAAATATTGTTGTTGCAGCTTTAGATTCTTTTATATCTTTTATTATGAACTGCATCAATTTTTTTCCTATACCCTGTCCTTGATATCCAGATAAAACAGCCACACGTTCGATTTTTGCTTGTTTATCAAGATAGCGGACGCGTGCTGTGCCTACAGAAGTATGATTTGTTGATATCATATAATGCACGCTGTATTTATCTAGCCCGTCGATTTCTATCTCTTCTGGAACATTTTGTCCGATAATAAAAACGGTTTTGCGGATCGCTAAGCATTTTTTGAAATCTTGAGAGTTAGCATCTACAACTGTAATCTCGGTGTCTATGTGCATATCTACACTGATAACTATTATCTTATTTTTATCCTAATATCTATGGCGGAGGGACGGGGATTCGAACCCCGGAGACATTGCTGTCAACACGCTTTCCAGGCGTGCGCCTTAAACCGCTCGGCCATCCCTCCGTGAAAAACATAATTATATATAAGACCTTCAATAAAGAAGTGCAAGCGTTTAATCTAGTTTCCTCATAGAGTTTATATTTTCTAGATTTTTGGCTTGCGAAGATTTTATCTATAGTATAGATTTGTCAAACATAAGAATTTCTTAAGTCTTATATGGAGTGATGGCCGAGTGGTCGAAGGCGCTTCCCTGCTAAGGAAGTATACGGGAAACCGTATCGAGGGTTCGAATCCCTCTCACTCCGCCAGTTTGCGTTTTAGAGAGATTACTATTGAAAGATCATAGATATTTAAACTTATAGTATAGACCATGCATTTAGTTTTCTTGTGCAACTAGTATTTGATCCAATGACAGCGTCATGTTTCTATCAATTTTTTCTTTTAATATAGTGACCAAATCTGGTTGTGCTTTTGGTTTATGCTTTGGCGTTAGAACCACAACGTCGATTGTGGTGTTGTTAGAATTACATTTGATATTAAGTATTGGAATGCGAATTTTTTCTGTGGCAAAATATTCTTCTATAGCATTTTGAACAACATTAGTCACATATGTTTTATAAGTAACATTCTTCAAGGTTATACCCAAGGGGATAGATAAGGTGCCAAATACGATGAGAATTACAATCATTTGTAAGAATGTTCTTTTTTTGGTCAAGCTTCCATTAAAGCCATAAAATGTAGCTATTATCGATACACTTAAAGCAATAGCTAATAAATTGGTCATAAAAAGTGTCAAAGCTCCTTTAGTTATTGAATGTTGGCCTATAGCAAGGCCAAATCCCACTACTGCTAACGGAGTCATTAAAGCTGCAGCAAAAGCCACTCCTATAACATCTTGGCCTCTGCGTTTAATTATAAGATATCCGCCAACGATACCCGTCAATATTGCTACTAGTAAGTCAAAGAAATTAGGTTGGGTTCTGGCAATGATTTCAGGCGTAATATCAACAATAGGCGATAAAGTCGTGATAAGCCACGAGCTAAAAATAGCAAGCACACCTCCTGTGATTATTCCTTTGAGTGCATCTTTCATTTGTTGTATATCTAAAACACACAGAGAAAATCCAAAAGATATAATAGGAGAAACTAATGGTGAAATAAGCATAGCCCCAATGATGACACTTGGAGACGAAAGTAACAATCCAAGAGTAGCAATAGCGCATGACATCAAAACCATAAAGATATAACGAGAGGTCAATTGACCATCAGTACGCACATCTTCTATGACTTCTTCATGATCAACTTGTTTAACAAATCTCCGAAACCACAGTACCTTTAGTGATCGTAATGACGGTAGAGCCATGTATCTTTTTGTAGTCATTATATTTTAAAATTATTAAAAGTTAATAGAAGTATGTATTTGACTGATGTAGAATTGTCAGCTTGTTTTGTATTTTAGTATGTCTCATTGTTCTTATACAAAATTTCTTCTTCAACATCCTGAAAAACACAGAAGGCTTATTCTGACAACTATATGTATACTTAAAAATTTGATCATCTTCGCCGTAATCACCAAGAGCTTTTTGCTAATCACATTAATGATGCCCATAATATGGAGAACTCTTAGACCTAATGAAAGTAATGTTTTAGTAAGTTTAATGCAATTATAACTTCAATTCTCTCTCAGCACACAAGTTATAATGTAAATTGGTACAAAGCTATGTCATGTTATTTCTCTTTTGATACAGATACTTCGATTGCTTGATTATCTACTTTTTGTGTTACGCCTACAGAGTCCATATGCCTTTTATATGACTCAGATGCTTCCTCTTTTAATTTATTTCCACTTACAACTTTATCTTCTCCTTTTTGGATTAGAGCCTTTCCTTCAGATACAAACTCTTCTCCTTTTTTTGTCTTTATCTTGCCTTTTACTATTAAATTTTGTCCTTCTGTTATCATTAGCTCTCCCTTTTCCCACTCTTTCGCTATCAAAACAGTTTTAGAACCCTGTAATCTTAATGTATCAGCAAAAGTTTCCTGTTTTTGACTACAGCTAATACACATGAACATTAGTAAGGAAATATATAGTTTGGTTTTGTACATTGTTTTTTATTAATTAATTGTTATTTGCTGAAACACTTTTTTATCATGGAACTCTACTGTATTATTACTACTCAGAAACACCGCAATTTATTATAGATCACCTACGCCCGTCATTATAGCAACATTCTACTTCAGATGTCAACATGTGTGTTTTTCGTGGATTAGTTCATATGAAATAAGGTTCATTTAAGTCTCTATATATTGGAGTAATTTATTCATCAATTGCAACAAGTTTATTTTCTAAAGCTATAGTTTTTTGTAGCATATTATCTTTGATAAAGAGTAATAAAATAAATGCACACAAAGCCGAGATCGGCAAGACACATAAAGCAACTTGATAATCATATTTAGAATATATGGCAAGGTCAGAATGTCCTTTATTAAGTAAAAATCCTATTAAAGGATGAAAAATCAACCCGGATGCCATAACTGTCATATTTAAAATTGAGGTTACAAGAGCGGAATGATTTTTAGATACTAGATCACAAGCAATAGTAAAAGAGAGTGTTTTTGATGAATAAAATACCCCCGCAAGAAAGAGACATAAATAAATTTGATATTCTGATAAGGAATAGTTACCATACAAAAGTAAAAAGTATAAAATTGCTGCCATGAGGGATGATAATATCATGATCGTTCTACGACTATGAAATATTTCAGATAACATTGCAATAATAGGACTGCCAATTCCAGCTCCCATAAACATAAATGCTACTGAAGTTGCTGCAATACTATATTCCACTTTAAAACATAACATTATATAACCTACACCCCATCCTATCCCTAATACCGTTATAGGCAAATAAGTCAACATACCGTAAAGAGATAAGAGGGTTATTTGAGGGTTTTTGAAAAGTATTTTAAGATCTTTGAGCATTGATCTTTTAGCTAAGAATGTTTCATGTCTTTTGGTTTTTATGAGCACAGAGGATAGCGCCATCAGAAGAATTACAGAAAGAATTGCACCTATGCATGCCATATATAACATCACTTCTTTCCAACTATATATTTCGCTTAGCCATTTAAGTGGCCGCCCAGCTATCATTGCACCTAAAGTTCCAAAAAATATCGTCACGCCAATTGCCATGCTAATACGATTAGCAGGTAAAATACGCGTAGCTACTTTTACCGCTCCAATAAAACCAAATGCAGATCCAACACCTATAATAAACCTTGCTGCTGATGCGTAAATAATGTTATCTGCAAAAACCATGAGCGCTGCGCCACTTCCGCAAATTAATGGAGCAAGTGGTAAAAGATAATGAACTTTTATTCTATCAAGGGCACACCCCAAAGGAATCTGAAGTCCTGCATACGCTGCAGAATATGCTGCAATTATAATTCCTAGACCTGCAGCTTCTACATGAAAAGCATTCATAAATTCTTGAGAAAAAGTATTTGGTAAAACGCGTAGTGAAAACTGATAGCAATAAAATAGTCCACAAGCAAGGATTATTAGCCAAGAATTAAAACGCTTTCTAACAAAGGTGAGTGCTAACATAATTTTTGTAATAGGTACTTTTGATTGGCTCGCATGCCACTAGCTATGTATGACAAATGAACAATAGATTAAATTTTGTTTTTAAACAAGATAAAAGAAAAATATGTTGTTTGAGAGAGTGACATCTATCAATGTTGGTTTTTATATACGTAGATCGCTCCTAGACACTCCAGATTTGATGATGTCACTAAAATATAAACTACTGATTAATAACCAATTGAAAGAAACTATTCTAAAGCTCTGTAGTGTGTATTTTTGGCAAATCAATTATGATTGAATTATTTAACTACTCCACGTATTTAGCTGGAAAAACTCACTTTTAAGTTATACCATATCTACCATTGTATCTGAATTAGTCAGCTTATTAGAGTTACAATGATGAAAAAATCTACATTTCCTACTTTCAGAACTGAACGCTTAATTCTTCGTGAAATTACTGAGGCAGATGCACCTTCATATGAAGAAAATTTTGTCACTTACGATGTTATTAGCCAATTATCCAAGGCTGTTCCTTGGCCTTATCCTAAAGACGGAGTTCTAGAATGGATTAAGAACGAGATTCTACCTAAGAATGGCAAAGACAAGTGGGTGTGGGGAATCTCTTTAAAAGATAAACCAAATGAAATTATCGGAGTCGTAGAATTATGGAAAGAAGGCAAGCCTGAAAACAGAGGTTTCTTTCTAGGCAAAAGATTCTGGGGGCAAGGTTTTATGACCGAAGCGGTTAAACCTGTCACGAATTATGCTTTTGATGTTCTTGGTTTTGAAAAGCTCATTTTTGCTAATGCATTAGGAAATAATCGCTCAAGACGTATTAAAGAAAAAACGGGAGCGCGATTGATTCGTCTTGAACCAGCAAAGTACGTTAGTCCTGATTACACACAACGTGAAGTTTGGGAACTAAAAAAAGAAGAGTGGTATAAATTAAAAGGTCTTTAAACGCTGGATAACATGGCTTGACTTTATCTGTGATATATAATTTTAGTCAAAATCAATGAGGTAAGTTCCAGATCCATTTGCCATTGCCCTGTCAGTTTAAATAAAAAGACAAAATAGAGCTTTATAGAAGCTACTTTATTATTTCTGTATTTATAGATATTGATTGGCAGTTAGACGATATAAGATATGTTTTGATAATCTATGATCAATAGGTAATTTAGGATGAGCAAAGTCACCACTTATATCATGTTTGAAGCCAATTTTTTTCATTACATTTATAGAGCGAATATTTGCTGGCACAGTAAATGATACAATTTCTTTGAGTCCACATTTCTTAAAACCGTATTCTAGAGAAGCTCTTGCTGCTTCTGTGGCATAGCCTTTGCCCCAATATTGTGACCCAAGACGCCAGCCGACTTCAACTGCTGGAGTAAAATGAGCTGGCCATTCTGTGTAGTTCAAACCGGTGAACCCTAATAATTCGCCTGTCTCCTTTAATTCTAAAGCCCATAAAGTGTAGCTGTGTTTTTCTTGATGTTTATTAGCAGCTAAAATAAAATCATTAACTTGGTTTGTAGTGAGAGGACCTAGCAATAATTCGATTACTTTTGGATCTGTATTAATAGAATAATAAGCTTCAGCATCTTCATTATTCCATGTTCTAAGAATTAATCGAGTTGTTTCAATAATAGTAGCCATTTTTTCTGTATACGTGTTATTCTTAAAACTTGAGTTATAATATAAACCAGTTTATATTTTTGTTCAAGTGTATGTTTATACTCTGAAGTATTGAAAAAGCAGTGGAAAACTAAAGTGTTTTAGTAAAAATAAAGATTAGATAATTTAAAATTTATCATGCTTTATAATGCTCTTATTTGTTGATTTCAAGTTTGGTCACTCTGTTTTGATTTGATAAAAAAGTTATTAAACTTTAGAGAAGTAATTCTGGGAGTTTTCGTTTCTGGTAAAGTTTTTTCTGTTATCTTTCCTTATCTCTCTTAATGTTATTTGAGGAATGATAGTGGTAAACCTCTCATCAAGAGATGTAAGAGTTGTTTTTACCAATTGGACTCGGACCAGTTGTTGATATTAAATATTTTACCTGTTTTGTAAAAAATTAACTGCCCAAGTCACGAAAGGAGTAACTCGACTTAAATCTAAAGAATTAATATCACACCAAATACAACCATTTGAATCTTCACCATCACCATCTTGTTTTGGCTCACCAATAATTTCTACGTAGTAAATAACTCCAATATGACGCAATCTACATGTTTCTTTGTCAGTATGATAGTCAAAAAATGAGCTGATAGTTTTTAATTGCCTATTATTTGTCACTGCACATCCAGTTTCTTCTTTGATTTCACGATTTAAACAGTCTTCTAACAATTCTGAATCTTCAATACTTCCACCGGGTAGATCATAGTGCCCAGTATATGGTCCACGGGACTTAATAATTAACAATATTTTTTTCTGATCTGGACTAAGAATAATTCCATAAATCCCAAAATGGTTATGCAGCATAGGAAATGCAAATTGATTATGTTGTTATGTCTTCATTATTCCAAGTTCTAAGAATTAATCGAGTTGTTTCAATAATAGTAGCCATTTTATTCAGTATACATATTATTCTTAAAACTTGAGTTATAATATAAACCAGTTTATATTTTTGTTCAAGTATTTGTGGGTTTGTAGTACTAAATAAAATGAGTAGGCAAATTATGTATTTTAGTAAAAACAAAGATTGGATGATTTTGAATTTACCGTGCGTTACAATATTTGTTGCTTTGATGATGAAGACACAATACTCACAAGATATTTTTATATATTCGGGTTATATTGCCTCAATTCTACTGATTTTTTTATTATCTTTAAACCCAGTTATCCGTAGATTTAATATTGATTTCTTAAGAAAAATAAATCGCTATAGGCGAATTATAGGAGTGGCGGTTTTTACATATGCTGCTTTGCATGTAATGTGTTATGTAGCTAAAAAAGGCATTGATATTTCAGAGTTATTAAAGAGTCCGGTGCGTGGTTTTGGAGCGCTAGCATTTATAATGTTAATTCCTTTGGCAATAACAAGTAATCATTATTCTATCAAAAAATTAACAGTACCGGTTTGGAGAAATTTGCACAAATATGTTTATCTTGCAGAAGGAGCGCTCTTTTTGCATTTAGTGTTTCAATTTATTTTATTTGATAAGACTAGAACTATATATATTTTGTCTGCCTTTACCTTATTATTTATTTTACAAATTTTAAGATTAAGAGTCACTAAGTGATTGTGAATCTAAAGATGCTAGTTCTAAATTAAGTGTATGTATTATGGCTATCAATCAAATACAAAAGTTGCTAAAAGATAGTGTTACTCTCTCGCAAAATCAGGTAACAAGATTTTTTAAAATTGGTGCAGGAGAGTATTCTGCGCATGACTGCTTCATGGGTATTACAGTGCCAACTTTAAGGAAAGTTGCAAGGCAGTATGATGATATTGATTATAATTTTTTGCAAGAATTATTAGATTCGAAATTTAATGAAGAAAGGTTGTTGTCTTTATTGATACTTGTGTCTAGGTATAAAAAAGCCAAGGTAGCAGAGAAAGAAAAAATATTTTTGTTTTACTTAAATAATTTGGATAGAGTTAATAATTGGAACTTAGTTGATGCCTCGGCTCATCTAATTATAGGTGCACATTTGTTGAATCGTGATCGTCAAATATTAGATAAGCTTGCCTTGTCTAGTAATTTGTGGCACAGACGCATTGCTATAGTTTCAACTTGGTATTTTATTAAGAATGGTCATACAGACTGCACATTTCATATAGCCAAAACTCTGCTTTTTGATAAAGAGGATTTAATTCACAAAGCGACAGGATGGATGTTGAGAGAAGCTGGTAAAGTAAATATCGATGATTTAATTGATTTTCTTGAGACTTATAAAAATCAAATGCCACGGACAATGTTACGATATGCGATAGAAAAATTCGATCAAACTCAAAAAGACTATTTTATGAAATAATTTTGCATTTAAGCGGGTTATTTATAAGCTAATACTGTTGGAAACATTCCTTGAGAATCATAAATAAATTTTATATCAGAAAAACCAGCTGTTTTTAGCTGTAGTTTCGTTTGCTCTTCTGTTCTAAATGCTTGCCAACTGACACCTATAATATCTGAAAATATAGCTTTTTGCTTTATTGCATCTTCTTGTTTAATATTTTTCCATGTTGATTCTTTTGATAATGCAGGAGGAGGGGTTAGAAAACTTGTGATTAAAATTCCATTTGGTTTGAGTGCGTTATAAAACTCTCTATATAATTTTATAACTTTCTGATCGTCTGGCTCATAAATATTTAGACCATTACTTGTGATTATGTCATATTCATTGTTTTTTGATAAATTCCAAGCATCTTTTGTATAAAAGTTTATGTTAGTGTTTTGATTTTTTAGTGCCTTGGTTTTTGCAAGAGTAATTGAATTACCGTCAAGATCTATTCCTGTTAGAGATACATTTGATATCCCTGTGTAATCTAGTCCATATAAATCATCCATTAGTCCGCAGGGAATAGAAGCGATCTTTATATTGTGTTTTAGATGTTGTTGTAGAGTTTTTTGAAAAATACCAAACCGTTCTCGGGTTGCTTTAACTGCTGGAGCGGAGTTTATAACCCAATTTTCCAAAGGATGTAAGTTTTGATTTTGTGGGCCGTGAATGATTATATAAGAAGTTTAATAGCCATTCAAACCTTTGTTTTCTAGTAGGAATCTACCCAATTCAAATTCTGACAATTGCTTTAGTAAGTTTAATTCTTCCGGCAAAGGTAAGGATAAAGTTTGTTTTTTCTTTAAGGCAGCTTCTCTATCGGATAATAGCACATTAGTATCTGAAGAGTTTTTGTGTGTGATTAAGTTGCTTGAAGCATATGATGTGGTTGTAGCCATAATGACTCCTAAGATAAAAAGTATTGTTCTCATGATGTTATTAGATTGTAATGTAAAGCTAAAATATAGCATTTTATAAGACGGCGTCTAGAAATTAGATAATTTTTTTCTTTCTTAACACTTCTTTTGTTATGTTAATGCGTTTAGGTAAATCATCGTAATTGTGTATATCGATATTGGTTACAAAGAACCATGGCTTGCCTTTAGCAATTACGTATCCAACATACCACCCATGACCTTGCCAGTTTTCTGTGGCTGCGCCCGTTTTGGCATAAAGCTTATAATCTTTTTCATTTTCTACGAGCATTATATCTTTTAAAATACTATATGTGTGCTCAGAAATTGGTAATTTTTTTTCGTACAGTCTTTGTAAGAAGTTTATTTGATCCAAAGGTGATGTATATAAACCTTTATCTTTTAACCAAAAATCTCTTAGGTTGCCTTGATTTATCTCGTATGTACCATATTGTAATTTCTTTAAAAATATATTGTAGTTTTCTACGCCTATCTTGCCTGCAAGATATTGGTATGTTGGGAAGCAAGAGTATTTAAATGCTGTTCTAAGAGTTTGATCTTGATTCCATGTTTCAATGTCATATTTTGTTCTATCCCATGGTACAATCTCATTTTGATCTTTAATTGCTCCTGTCTCGATAGCAATAATAGAGTTTGGGATTTTGAATGTTGACGCTGGTGATAGTAAGGACTTAGCTCTGTTGAGGTTAAAAATATATTCGATACGATTTTGTGAGGCGATAATTATCGTACCTGTGGCTTTGTGTTGTTTTAGGATTTTGTCTATATCATGATCGTCTCCTGTTTCAGAGTGAACAAGTTGAGTTGAGAAGAGCATTATTAATACTACAAGTTTTTTAAGAACGGTCATCACTGTGATAATATGATTATGCAATGATTATATTGTGCATTAAGAAAATTACCACAAACATTTACATTGATGTTATGTTAGTGTACTTTATAACGAACATGTTTTGAGAGTGTTTATTGATAAAAATACAAAATATACATTGCAACTCTTGGCGTTTTTGTGTTTAAATAAAGATAAATATAGTGTTTAGGATGACATCACAACAGGCATTTAGACAGTTTTTACGTAAATTTATCAGTGTAAAATATATATTTTTTTATGCTTTATTTATTCTGTTACTTTCCGTGGTGCTATATTTTCTAATGCCAATAAAGCAATTTCTAGATTCAGATGTTTTGTCTTTTAGTATAGGATCTTTTAAGTTTTCCATATATTCACTAAGTGTTTCTATTGTCTCTTTGATTGTATTAATCGGGGTTGTGTTATGGATTCTAAAGTTCGGGGAGCAAAAATTACGTTCGATTACAGTTATTAAAGCAAGCAATAAAGAAATACTGATTAAGTGCTTTTATATCATTATCTTTACAACTGCTTTTTTTGTAATGTTGGGTGTGTTTGGTATAGATCTTACTGCGATTGCTGTATTGGGTGGTTCCATTGGTATTGGTATTGGGTTTGGGTTGCAGAAAATTGCTGCAAATTTTATTACTGGAATTTTATTGCTATTTGAAAAATCATTTGAAGTTGGTGATTTAATAGAGCTTAACGATAAAACCCTAGGTTTTGTTAGGCAGATTAACGCTAGATTTGTTTTAGTAGAAACTTTTTGTGGTAAGGCAATAATGGTGCCAAATGAAGAATTTATGACTAACAAAATAGTTAATTGGACACACCAAAATGCTGCAGCAAGATTAGAGGTAAAAATTCAAGTGTCTTACGTAGAGGATATTAAGAGAGTGCATAAATTAATCGTGGATGTAGCAAAAAATCACTCGATATGTTTAAAGGACCCGGAGCCATTTTGCTTGTTACAAGATGTAAGTGAGGGGTTGATGTTTTTTTCGCTACGGTTTTGGATATCTGATGTTAGAGATGGTTTTTTAATACCAGAAAGTAAGGTTAGGTTTGCTATATGGGAGCGGCTACAAAAAGAAGGAGTGAAAATGCCTATGGCATATAGGGTTTTTGTCAAAAATAGTGATTTAGGACAAGAGTTGTCTGATGAGATTGACCCCTGATTCTTTAAGAATACATTTCTATTTATTATTTTGTTGGTTTCCATCCTTTTTTACGTTGTGTTTTGAGAGTGTTTATAATATATGCTGTGATTCATTAATTTTATTACAAAGGTAAATATGGTTTGTCCTGCATGTCCAGTGGTAGGCACTATGGCAGTTGTAGCAGCAGCGGGGGGAGTTAGTCTATCTCTGGCTCTAGGAATTAAAGTTACTAGCGGGATTGTTGGTCTAGGTAGTGTCGGTTATGGAGTATACAGTTACATGCACCGATATGCATACTTACCGCAACATAATAATAGTCTTGATAAAGTTTCCGAAAAATTAAAATCTGCAGAACATATGTGTATAGAAGGATCTGGTGCCAATAATTTTTTAGAAGGGAGCGGAACTCAGAATAATCATTTTTATGGTAAAAATGGTGCCGATATTTTTCAAGCAAGAAATGGTAGTAATGATTATTTTTACTTTAGTTTATGTACTACACAAGGACAAAAAATTAGAGGTAATGTTAGTGATGGTTGGAAGTATTTCGTAACGACATATAAAGTTGTTCCCACAATCTACAACTTTAGAGATGATGAAGATGTAATCAGAATATTCTGCTCAAAAAGACCTGTTGAAGAAAGTCAGGTTCATGTTGCGTATGATACGGTACAAGATTTTACTCTAATAAAGGTTGATATTCCGGTGAGGGTTCTAGGATATCTAATACCTGGTGCTTATGTAGAAGAGGCGATTGTAGTGCAAGGTAAGCACGATGGTCTTCTTGGTGAAGATCATAATCAGCTGGAATTAAATGTTCCGTTTACAAGTTTCTGTTAAATACATTAAATAAGATTATGAGAATTATATTAGTAGTTTTTTTATTTTGTATTTCTAGAATTGTGTGTGCTTCGACCATAGTCGTTGCCACTGCTACAGGAGAGTTTGGTCAAGCGGTGTGTGCAGAGTTAGCATCCTCTGGTCACGATCTTATTATTGTAGGCAGAAACTCTAGTAAATTAGGAGAATTGGCAAAATCCTTAAAACAAAAGCATAAAAAGATTTCTGTTAAATCTGCGGTGATGGATTTTAATGATTTAGAAACAATCAAGAATGTCGCAAGCGATCTTAAAAATAACTCAATCAATGGCTTGGTATTGATAGGTCCTAGACCTTCAATTGCAAAAAACACTATTCCTGACTCAAAAGAATGGCTTAAGTTATTTCAAGAAGGTTTTTTCGGTCCTTTAGAGTTGTTGAAACAATTTGATACAAAGTTGGAAAAAGGAGCGGGGATAGTTATTATTTCGGGTTTAACTTCTAAATATTATATTCCACAATATTCGAATTCTAATGTTTTAAGAATGGCGTGGATTGGAGAGATAAAAAATCTAATATATCTATTTAAAGATAGAAATATAAGAGTGAATGCAATTTCTCCTGGGGTTATTTTGACATCCTTTCACAAAGAGAGAATTCAAAATAAAGCCAAAGAAACAACTAAGTCTTTTGAAGAGCAGTTGCAAAAAGAAACGCAAGATATTCCATTGCAAAAATTTGGCACAGTAACAGACGTTGCGCATTTAGTGGGGTTTTTGTTGTCACATAAAGCAAGTCATATCAATGGTGACAATTTAGTGCTTGATGGTGGTGAATCAAGGGTATACTAAATCAACTTTGTATATTGAGAAGGTGGTTAGTAATCTGGATCAAAGTGTGTTGTTATTGGTTTAAAAAAAACATTGAAGTAAATTTCTAAAAAACAGTTTTTTTATGTTGACACCAGATGTGTAATCGAATATAACCTCTCATTACCGAAAGGAGAGCTGTTTAATATTGTGAATAAAACTTACAAGCTGCGAAATACTTAAGTATACTTAATACTACACGTGTTGGTATAAATTAAATATAAAAAGGGCATTTGGTGAATGCCTTGGCATTAGAAGGCGATGAAGGACGTGGTACGCTGCGAAAAGCCTCGGGGAGACGCGAACAATCTTTAATCCGAGGATGTCCGAATGGGGAAACCCACCTGGCTTGCCAGGTATCGTATAGTAAATAAATAGCTATATGAGGCGAACCTAGCGAACTGAAATATCTAAGTAGCTAGAGGAAAGGAAATCAACGAGACTCCGTTAGTAGTGACGAGCGAACGCGGACCAGGCCAGTAGCTTAAGAATTACAACTAGAACAATCTGGAAAGATTGGCCACAGAAGGTGATAGCCCTGTACAGGTAATGAATTCTTAAGTTCTTGAGTAGGGCGGGACACGTGAAATCCCGTTTGAATATGGGGAGACCACTCTCCAAGCCTAAGTACTCTCTAATGACCGATAGTGAACTAGTACCGTGAGGGAAAGGTGAAAAGAACCCCGACAAGGGGAGTGAAATAGTACCTGAAACCAAATGCCTACAAACAGTTGGAGCTTATATATTATTTCGGTAATATATTGAAGTGACAGCGTACCTTTTGCATAATGGGTCAGCGAGTTAGTTTATCGAGCAAGCTTAAGCCGTTAGGTGTAGGCGTAGCGAAAGCGAGTCTTAATAGGGCGATTAGTTCGATGAATTAGACCCGAAACCAAGTGATCTAGCTATGGCCAGGTTGAAGGCACAGTAACATGTGCTGGAGGACCGAACCCACTAATGTTGCAATATTAGGGGATGAGCTGTGGCTAGGGGTGAAAGGCCAATCAAACTTGGAAATAGCTGGTTCTCCGCGAAATCTATTTAGGTAGAGCGTTGTATGATTACCGTCGGGGGTAGAGCACTGGATAGGCTAGGGGGATTCATACTCTTACCAAACCTAACCAAACTCCGAATACCGATAAGTACAGTACAGCAGACAGACTACGGGTGCTAAGATCCGTAGTCAAAAGGGAAACAGCCCAGACCGTCATCTAAAGTCCCCAAGTGATAGCTAAGTGTGAAAGGATGTGAGAGGACCAAAACAACTAGGAGGTTGGCTTAGAAGCAGCCATCCTTTAAAGAAAGCGTAACAGCTCACTAGTCTAAAAAAGTCCTTTTGCGCTAACAATGTAACGGGGCTCAAGCTATACACTGAAGATACGGACATGTCTTTGACATGTGGTAGCGGAGCGTTCTGTAAGTCTGTGAAGGTAGTCCGTAAGGGCTGCTGGAGATATCAGAAGTGAGAATGCTGACATAAGTAGCGATAAAGAATGTGAAAAACATTCTCGCCGAAAGTCCAAGGGTTCCTGCGTAAAGTTAATCTGCGCAGGGTTAGTCGGCCCCTAAGGCGAGGCTGAAAGGCGTAGTCGATGGGAATCAGGTTAATATTCCTGAACCTGCAAGATGTGACGAAGGTCGTAACCTGTACATTATTATTGGATTTAGTGTGCAGCGAAGAACTTCCGGGAAATAGCACTTGCTTATAGACCGTACCCCAAACCGACACAGGTGGACAGGTAGAGTATACTAAGGCGCTTGAGAGAACAACACTGAAGGAACTCGGCAAATTGCACCTGTAACTTCGGGAGAAGGGTGGCCAATTAGAGGGCAACCTTTAATTGGTAGCATAAAATAGGGGGTAGCGACTGTTTATCAAAAACACAGGGCTCTGCAAAGTCCAAAGACGATGTATAGGGTCTGACGCCTGCCCAGTGCCGGAAGGTTAAGAGGAGAAGTGCAAGCTTTGAATTGAAGCCCCGGTGAACGGCGGCCGTAACTATGACGGTCCTAAGGTAGCGAAATTCCTTGTCGGGTAAGTTCCGACCCGCACGAATGGCGTAACGACTGCCCCACTGTCTCCAGTGTTGACTCAGCGAAATTGGATTCTCCGTGAAGATACGGAGTTCCCGCGGTTAGACGAGAAGACCCCGTGCACCTTTACTATAGCTTTGCACTGATATTAGAAATTTAATGTGTAGGATAGGTGGGAGACTATGAAACGGCGACGCCAGTTGCTGTGGAGTCACCCTTGAAATACCACCCTTTAAGTTTTTGATATCTAACCATGACCTTTGAATCGAGGTCTGAGACAATGCATGGTGGGTAGTTTGACTGGGGCGGTCGCCTCCTAAAGAGTAACGGAGGCGTGCGAAGGTAAGCTCAGATTGGTTAGAAATCAATTGTTAGAGTGCAATGGCATAAGCTTGCCTGACTGCAAGGCTGACTAGCCGAGCAGAGACGAAAGTCGGTCATAGTGATCCGGTGGTTCTGCGTGGAAGGACCATCGCTCAACGGATAAAAGGTACGCCGGGGATAACAGGCTGATGATTCCAGAGAGTCCATATCGACGGAATCGTTTGGCACCTCGATGTCGGCTCATCACATCCTGGGGCTGAAGAAGGTCCCAAGGGTTCGGCTGTTCGCCGATTAAAGTGGTACGTGAGCTGGGTTCAGAACGTCGTGAGACAGTTCGGTCTCTATCTGCCGTGGGTGTAAGGAAATTTGAGAGGAGCTGCCCTTAGTACGAGAGGACCAGGGTGGACGTACCTATAGTGTACCAGTTGTAACGCCAGTTGCATCGCTGGGTAGCCACGTACGGACGGGATAACCGCTGAAAGCATCTAAGCAGGAAGCCCACCTCAAGACTAGATTTCCCCATCAGAGCCGTGGAAGACCACCACGTTGATAGGCTAGGTGTGTAAGTGCAGTAATGCATTCAGCTAACTAGTACTAATAGCTCAATTGATTTAATTTATGCTAACCGTCGTGTAGTATTAAGTATATATTATGACGAAAGTTATCTATACATTAGTTATATTTTAAAGTTTTAAGTTTTATTCACGTTAAGCATTAAATTTCCTATAAAGGTTTGTTTAATTAGCTTGGTGGCTATAGCACATGTGGACCCACACGATTCCATTCCGAACTCGACCGTGAAACCATGTAGCGCCGATTGTACTACATCTTAAGATGTGGGAGAGTAGGACACTGCCAGGCTTATTAAGCAAACCTTTTTTATTTGTTTATTGTGAAAAGATGTTACAATTTTATAAAAACGTAGGGTGTTTTTATGGAAATAATTGATGACATTTTATATGATAAAGCTCGTGATCGCAAAATTCCTATTTCTATTTATATCCCCAAGAATAAGACTTCTCAGGTGGTACTTTTTAATCCAGGGTACCAAAAACAGATAGATCTTATACAAAATAACGTTGTTTTTAAGAATAAAAAATACCAATATTTATTTGATTATTTTGCTACTAAGAATTGCGTAACTATCTCTATTCAGCATGATGTTTTGGGTGATAATAATGGTTTGGAAGTTATTGATAAGAGCTTGCCTCAATATGAAGTACGTGAGCATTTATATAAGAGGGGAGTAGAGAATATATTATTTGTTATCTCACAATTAAAAAAAACAAAGCCAGAGTTAAATTTTGATAAGCTTATTATGGCAGGTCATTCAAATGGCGGTGACATAGCGCAATATTTTGTCAACATTGACTTTTAAGTAATTGAAGAGAGAGATTTTAGCTCATATTTACCAATGGCTTGACGTGTGGAAGAGAAATGTGTGCAGCGACCATTATGATGTTTATGGCAAATATAGTGTTGTCAAAAAGCAAGTATTGCACTGAATCAGAAACTGTTTGGTAGAATCTTTTAATGCCATAATTAGACATTATTTAGGAAAGCTATTGAACGAATCTAAAAGTCTATCACCCTGCTTTTTAATCAAAATTTACTGTCATCTATAGTTGGTTAGAAATACACTATTCCTGTTAAATAATGTTTTGTTCTGGCTCAAAAATATTCTAATATCTACGATGCTATTATTTATTTCATAATGGGACATTAATGAAAAAAATCAGTTTTTATACATTACTTCTTTTGTGTTTAGTAATCTTTGGTATGAGATATCGATATTTTATTCCTGCATTTTTGTATGAGCATTTTATCAGTTATAAAGTTGAGCTCCCTCAAGACAAAAATTTTGTAGTAAGAGCGGAGTCAACGAATATACCTCAATATATAAAGCATATCATTAAGATGGCTTTTCCTGAATATACTATTGTTTATAGCAATGATATTAAGCCTCATTTGGTAGTAAAAAACGTTTATCGCGCAAGAAATACATCAATTATATCTGAAATTAATAATCGAGTTCCTTATCTAAGCTTTTCTCCTGAGAAAGGTCAGACGAAACTAAGAAGATATAGATCTACTGGTTACCCTTTGTATGAGTTTGTAACTTTTAAAACAAATAAAGATGGTTTTGCATATATTCCATTTGTTGCATATGCAAAAGAATCTCCTAATTTTCTTAATAGTGATCCTAGGCCCCAAATTTCTTTAGTTGATATAAAGAAGCGTAAAGATTTAGTCTATGTGTATAGCCATTGTGTACCAGTTAGAGATAATTTTTTTATTGCTGTATCAAAATATCTAAAGTCAGCAGAGTCTTATGGAAAGTGCTTAAATAATCAATCTGGGAATGCTCCGGGAAGCTATAATGATTTAAAAGCGCTATACTCGGATTATAAATTTGTAGTCGCAATGGAGCATCAAAAAAAGCCAGGGTACATTACAGAAAAAATAATCAATGCATATGAAGCAAATGCTATCCCAATATATTGGGGTGATGACAAAACAGTAAAGGAAATTTTTAATGATAAGTCTTATATTGATCTGTCGTCTTTTCAAAATTATCAAGAAGCATCTGAATATTTATTTAAGTTATCAAAAAATGATTTGGAAATACAAAAAATTTTAGCTGAGCCGATTTTAACAAAGAAAGGAGAGGTGCTGCTATCAGTAAACAAAAAAGAACTACCTTCGGAGACTTCAAAATTTTTATCCGAGATAGCTAAAAATATAAGGATAATGTATTTTCACACTCTGAATGAAAAAAAGATATTTTAGCTAATTTAAAAGTTAAATAAGTAACTGATTTCTCCAAAGAATTTTAGTTGTTTATCAGACCTATCTTTTGAAGATTCGTTAAATTTTGTATCTGTTACTAAAGGTTTTACTACTTCCAATGTTATTACAATGTTATCACGCAAGAAAAGGTCATTTCCTATGCCTATGCTTGATAAGGTTGATTTTGTTTTAAACAGAGTGTTGTTGGCGTAGCCTGTATCAAGAAACCCATATGTTCTGCGTCCTAAGAAAAAAGAATGAAGGAATGGTATATTTTGTGATAGCTCTAAAGAGGCCATTGCAGCGTTGTTTCCTTTTATTTCTCCGCTTCTAAAACCTCTCCCCCCTTTTTCTTGTCCTATTTGCATTTGCTCCATGAGAGGAGTTTTTTTGCTAGAGATTTGCCCTTGTGTATCTATCGATAGAGTAAGAGATTTTATAGGCACTTCTATTCCTGCAGATAATACTAATTTTGTAAAATCACGTTTCTTAAGATTTGGAATGGTTGTGGTAATAGCATGAAGGCTTTTCTGAATTTCAGAGCCAATATAATATTTAGATTGTTTGTTAATTTTGTGAGTAAATTTGCTACCAATACCTATTTTTGTGATATCAGAGTTTATATCTTGTGCTTGGCCAAAATCTTTAAAGTTTTCTTTATATGTTTCTATAGAAAAATTTGTATCAAGACTCTTTGTTCTTGTTAAATATAATGGATGAGCTAGATTAAGCATTATTCCAGTGCCTCTTGTGCCATTATATGTAGAAGAGTAAGAAGTGTAAGGTGTAACCCCAATAGTTGTGCCAAGAGTATTTAATGGGTATATATAAGATGTGGCAAGGCTTAATAAATCTCCTTTGCCATCATAGGATGTGCTAAGAGTAGCTTTATCTCCAGTATTTAGTGGGTTATTATAGTCAATGATCAGATCTGTGTTTATGCTACTTCCGTTATATTCTAGATTCCGTTGATTGCTTTGTTGCATTTGCTGTTTATAACTTGTTTTATGTCTATTATTGATTGTAGCTATGCCATCGAATTCATGATATTCACCGATAATCACTAGATCTGCTGTTTTAGGAGGGTTTTGGTTAATTTCTTTTCTGTTCACTGGTTTAAAGTCTAAAATATATTGGTATTCGTTAAAACCAGGAAGTCTTTTTATCAGAGCAAAAGTTCTTTCCATTTCTGATGTATTTCTGAACGGATGTGGTGCTGTTTTGATTTTATTTATGTATTGTTTTAGTAAAGTATTAGTCGATAGCTTTTCATCGTTGATTATAATATGGCGGAAAGAGCCTTCAAAAATTTCTGCTGTTAATGTAGAATCCTTAAACTTTATATCATGGACATGTGATAATATATAACCTTTGCGATTGTAGAGCTTGTTGATTTGGGATATTAGTTCTGCCTCAAGTTTGGAAGAAAATTCTCTGTCTATGTATTTATTAAGCAGATCAATAACTTCCTCTTGCAATACTATGCTACCCCTAACATTAATCTTTTTTATATTTGTTGTGTGTTTTTCTAAGAAGGTATAGTTTTTATTTGCCTTAATTTCTGTGAGAGATTTTTGGACAATATATTTATTTAATGCATGTGATTCTGGAAACACAAAAAGAGTTGTGACGGTAAAGTACACAACTCTTTTAGTAAAAGTATTTTTCAATGCGTTGAGCATTATTTATTTCTTTGTTCTGTTATAAATTGAGTTTTAAGTGTATCAATTTTATTCTCATCTTGATCTCTAGAATCGCTTGTATAGTTCGCAGTTGTATCTATTTTCTTTATACGAGCTTTTACGTGTGTTGCTCGGGCTTCTATTAATTTAGTCATATGTTCAGAGCTTGCTTTGTTTAGACCATCTCTTGATACATCTCTTTTTGATTTAATGCCTTTCTGCGCTGCACGGATTGAAGCTTTTTCTTGTTGCTTCATAGCCGTATTTGCATTAGCAAGTCTTAAGTGATCGTTAGCAATTGGTGTTAGTGCTTGTGTATGTGAGTGCCTAGGTGTTGGTGCAGTCTTTGGGGTAAAAGCAAAAGCACATGTGCTGCTCAATGATAGAGTCACAAGAGTAGTTAATGTGATGATTTTATTTTGTTTCATAAATTCCTCGAAATACTTAGATATAGATTAATTAATATTAAATAATAATTTATTTATATTGACAGGTATAAATTATTTATATAGATAGTCAAGTGTTTTTAATGAACATTAGAGAAGAGGAGCAATGGCACAAAATAAATATGAAATTTTAGATATGATAAACGATGGTGATATAAAACTAGCGTTATCTAGTATCCAAGCAAATGATATCAAATTTACCGAAGATGAGTTAGCGAGTCATATAGATAACATGATTAGCGATAATGAAGAAGGAGAGATAGAGGTTGATGATCGCGTTGCTCTTTTAAAGCATTTAAATGAAAAAGGGTTTGTCGGGGCAAAGAAAGATAATATTGAAAGGCATTTGAGAATTATAGATTTATATAGCTCTATAGAAAAAGACCAAGAAAGTTTGATTGTAAACATTAAGTCTCAAGATAGTTTTGTAGAGACAACAAAAATGTTCCAGAACACGAAAACCAAGGTGTTTAGTTTAGCTGATTTTGATGGTAAAAGTGTGTTATCAAAACCTCAGTCGTTATTTAACTCATTTTTTCAATCTAACCTAGATGTAGATATTTCTGGTCTGTTAAAAGTATTTAATTTTGACACAGACAATATGAATCTTGTGGTTACAGAATTTTTGTCTGGTGATAATGATATTCAGAAAATAGAAGGGGCTGATTGTGCTAATAAACAGATTTGCTCAAGAAGAAAAGAGAAAGTTCTCAAATCTATTGTGAGCGTTTATGGAGATAAGGTTGGTGCTTTAGAAGGCGACTATGCAGATTATCTTTTAGTTGAGCTAATGCAGACATTGTTCTTAAATGACGATCTTTCTTCTAGTGATATTGATTTATCAAGAAAATTATTCAGACCTGATTTCTTTAAAGATATTAATAAAAACCATAGAGCTCTAGCGAAATTGATAGCAAAGAACATGCAGATCAAGTATGAAATTAGAGCTTTGTGGCACAGAGATGCAAAAGAAGCATCTGCAGATTTGCTGGAGAAAATAAAAGCAATACATGATGCAATGGATGCTGTAGAAGATACAATTCATAAGTCTGATTCTAGCTTTAAAAAATCAGATGCTTCGCAATTAAGTGCATCTACATCTTTTGGGCCTAAGGTATCCGGGATTGCAACTAGAGCTTCTGATGTTGCAGAGGCTGTTGAGAGCGGTAATGTGCTGACTTTAATAAATTTGGTAAGCGAGCCTAATACAAAAGTAATAGCTAATGTAATTAAAGCGCTTGAAAATTGTGACTCTTTTGATTGTTATAAAGAAGCTTTAGTAAAATTTAAATTTTCAATTTTTGGCATTAAAGAAGACTGTGATTCTCAATGCCATAAGGATAAAAAATCCAATGAGTTAACGCAAGATGGGCATCATAGAAATAACAAAGATTTTGTTTATGATGGCTTTGTTAATATGTATAGTTTTTTAAGTAAACAATCAAGCGGTAATCTCAGTCCGCAGTGCTCTGTTTTTAAAAGTTCTTCAGGAGACATGCAATTTCTTATGTCTGAGCAAACAGGAACCGCATATAAGATTGCAAAAGTTCAAAATTCATGCGAAGGAAGAGAGGATGTGGAGGTGATTACGTTTTCTAAAAGTGAACTTTTGAGTGTTAATCCAGATGACTTAAATGAAGGTAATATGCACTCAGCTTTTCGTTCTGCAGTAGATGGATGGGCAATGAGCTTGTCCGGTCAAGATTTTGTAGAGTTTAACGTTCTATAACCATATTTTAATGAGAGAAAAATGACTTTTTTATTATACAATATTGCTATTAATCAAAATTTAGTTTCCCTAGATAAAAGGCATAAAATTAATAGTGCTACAAAATTTGCAGATAGGGAGCTAGTTTTAAAGAGCAATGAAGAATACAAGATAAGTTTTTGTAAGTTTATTTTTAGCGTTCAAAATCATCAAGTACTTTTAAATAAAGAGCTTCTAGAATCTGCTTTGGTTTTTATGCAAGGCAGTGAACAAAGCGTAGCTTCTGAGCTTGGGATATCAATGGCTGATATTGATAACGTAAAAAAAGGTCAAGATATTTTGATTTATTTTAATTGGAGTTTTGGATCATTATTAAAAGTTGTCGGTGAAATTAAAAATTATGATAAGGTTTTTGCTGCAGCTTGTAAAACTGAATATGCACTTGAAAGTGTTCTAGCAAATGAAGTGTTCTTGTCCAAAATAAGTAAAAAAGGTTTAACCGATGGACTTCTTCAGGCAGTAGAGGCTAATATATTGGGTTTAATTTTACCTAGATTAGATTCTTTTGAAAAAATTGATGCTGAGTCATTGTTTTCTCCATCATCTTTGATGGATTTAACTAGACACCCAGAAGCTGTTGAAAAAATAAAAAACATTTTAGGGTTTAGTCGGTTTTTACATGATTATCTTTCTTCGTGCGCAGTAGAAGATAAAAAAGACTTTTACCAAACAGCACCAGTTGGGTTTGCTGCAGCAGCGTTGTTATCAGAGTCATTTATTAGTTTTGTTCAAGCTCTGCCTTACATCAAAAATCAAGATCTTAAACAAAGTTACCACAATAGTTTCTCAGATTTTCAAGTGGTGGTAAATTTGGAGTTATTAAAAGGTGTAGAAGATAAAATATTATTTGGGTCTTTCTCGGATCAAGAGAAAATTGATCGTTTAGTTGAATATAAGCCTAAAGCATTTCTTTATCAACTAGATAATCAAGTTTATTTTGGAGATTTAGTACAAGGTTTTTGTAATCAAAATACTTTTTTAATGGTTTCTAGGTTGCCAAGCAATAGTGTCTTAGGTTTGTTAGAAAAAGGTGTTATATCAAAAGTGATTCCAAAGCCTGTAGTGTTTGTAAAGGTCCTAGAAAGAATCGCAGAAACAGATGATAGTAAAAAAGCAAGACAATGGTTTGTAGATATCTTTCGGGCTAATCTTGAATCTGTAAGAGCTGTTTCAGACAACAAAGTTATTAGTAATTACAACGCTGCTCTTAAGAAGTTAGTAAAACTGTGTGGTTCTGTGCTTTCCGATGAAGACGTGAGTTTGTTAACAGAGGGAGTGATCAAGATATATACGGCAACAGAGAATTTTATACAAGAGGCGCGAAAAGGATTGTTGAACTCTAATCATCAAATGAAGCCAGGGTCTGCTTATTCCCAATATGCTTCTCACGTAAATACAAAAAGTCAACCTGTTGAGGCGAACAAAAAACAAAAAAGCTTTGGTTTGTCTGGCACTGCAACTGGTGCGGTTGTAGGAGGAGTTGGTTGGGGGTGGAATGTTTATAGCATCAGAGCATATTTTGCTGGAGCAGCAGGAAATGCTCATAGACATAAATTAAATCAGGCAGCACATAGCAAAGGGGTGATGTTATTTGTGGTATCTACAGTTTTGGGTTTTGCATATGATCTTTTTCAGTACTTTGGAAAACCAATGATTGTAGGTGCTAATGCTGAAGTTATACCAAATACTCAAGTTGAAGAGTATAAAATAGTATGTGATTTAAGACCAAATATCAATCCTATAAAACCTGAAGATGTTTCTGTTAATATACAAAATCCCAAGGTTGCTTTGAGTGCAGATGAGATTGTATCTCAAAATCAAGAACCTAAAGCTGATACTAAAGATAATTGCAATAATATCATAAGAGAACACAGCGAAGGTGGATACCCATTGACTCCGGATGTAGTGATTAACTATAATGATCATGGTGGTGATCAGCCCTTGTTGGGTCAGGCTGAACAATAAGCTGTGGTGATGTTGGGTAATATTATGCCAAGTTATGGAGAGTGTACTGATGTATTTTCTGTTATACCAAGAGTTCTTCCTGTAGACCTCTTGGAAGATTATTGCCTAGGTTTTATTCAAGAAAAACAAGAAAATGCGACGAAATGTCGTTCAGAGGTTAATGGTGCATATCGTTTGCTCACGCAAAAAGGAGCTAGCTGTAAAATGCAGTCTTTTTATGATGCATGTAATGTATTTGCAGTGAATGATGGTTATAACCTAGGTATTTTAGGGGAAGTGCAAGAAAAGTTATTAAATCAATGCAGAGATGTGCTGTATAAGCAGAGGTTATTAATTGATAATATAAAAAATAAATTTGCACCTTGTCAGATAACATATCAATGTGCGGAGCACTATCGAAATCTAGACTTAATAGGTGGTGATAAGACTTTGGTTATAAAGCGTTTTAGAGCTCTTACTAAAGAGAATCATCCAGATCAGTTTCCAGATCCAGAGCAGAAAAACAAAGCTAAGATCAAGCAAGAAAGTATTCAAGCAGCATATGGGTTTATAAAAGATCATTGTACAGAGTTGAGTGAAATGGAAGATTTTATTCAATCCCTTATAAGCTTTGAAAATTCTCAGAAAGCACAAGAAGAATCAAGATCTCTTATTGCCAAAGGTGTTGACTGGTTATATGGTTATCTTTTTGGTGGCATAGAACAAGATGGATTTTCTTTAATGTCAGGCAAAAGTTTAGATTATCCAAATCATAATGAGGGTTAACTTTTTTTCTTAGTTCTTTGTTCTTGCAATCTTATATCTGCTGTTTGTTTTGTAAAAACAGTATTTCGAGATTGTTCTGCCGCTTGCATAACTTTAGCTGGTTGTGTATCTGGTCCTCTTGTTGTGCCTTTAACGACAGCATTATCAAATAATTCAGAAAACATTGTCGGTTTTTGTTGTGATGTATGTGGGGGTGTCGCAGCTCTTTGAGGATATAGAGGTTTCTGATTGTTAGCGCCCGTGGTTGATGGTTGTGCTCTTGTGCTTTGATCCGCTGGCATTTTTCTTAAGCTTTCAGCAGCTTTTTGTGTTTGTTGTACAGGCTTTGGTTGTAGAAGTGATTCTCTGGTTGTTGTAGCTTCATGTGCTGCTGGTTGTGGTGATAATTTAGGTGGCGTTGTCTTAGCAGCTGGCTGAGTCTTTTTCTCTAGTGCTTTTAGCTGTGTCTCTGATTTAGCAATATCTTTTTCTTTTTTAGCAATAACACTTTGTTGGTTTTTGCGATAGATATCAAGCCATTTTCCAGGTAGAAAAAATGAGGCCATGGTTTTTTGTTCGGTTTCTACCTTCATTCTGCCCAGCTCTTTTTTTTGTTGCTTAATTTTTTCTGCAAGTTTCTTTTTCTGATTTATTTGCAGCATTTTCTGCTCTCTTTCTTGCTGTTTTTGATGTAGCATTTGATCTTTTTTTGTATAGAATGCAATGCGATCATCAAGCGTACGCATATTCGTTATTAAACGATCAATGTGTTGAGCATTTTCAGGTGATAAATTAGCACTTCCAGATATAGCTAATAATCTAGATATTTCTTTCTTAATATTTTCTTGAGTTGTTTGATATAATTTTAATTTCTTTTCAATTAAGCTTTGCTGTTTTTTTTCTTCGTCCTGGACATGATTACTAAGTCTATTATCAGTAATTGTACTTTCTGTATCAGCCTTAATGGCAATACGAGCATCTTGGTCAACAGAAGCGACTAATTCTGACTCCATGGTGGTTAAAAATTCCTCTGTAGGAGTCTGTGCTATTCCAAGTGTTTTTATTATCCCAGCAACTTTTATATCTAGGTCTGGATCTGTTGCTTGAGGAAAGTTGGAGCTTACATTTTCTAATTCTACAGATGATGCTTCTGGTTTTTCTGCCATATCAATTCTTGATGTTTTTTTTAATTGTACAAAAATTTTCTCTATATTGTCTATAGATAAAGAATTCTTGACATAAATTGTTAGTTTTGGTACAAGCACAAAGCAAAGTAACCTTTAAGAATAAACATTATGTTTTTAAGAAAAATATTATCTATAGTGACCGTAGCGTTTGTTTTCTGTGCTTGTGCTAGAGATTTGAGCAGTAATGTTTATACAAGCGATTCTACGATGAATCTAACTTTAGAGGGAAAGGTATTGTCAGTAAGATCTGTAGTGATAAAAAACTCAGATAAGCTTTCTGATAATAAAACTGGTGCTCTTACGGGTGCTGCCTTGGGTGGAGTTGGTGCATCAGGTGTTGGTCAGGGCTCTGGTAAAACTGCTGCAATTGTTGGTGGTGCTATTGCTGGTGGAGTAGTTGGTGCGGTTGTTGAAAATCAATTAGGTAAAAGCAAAGGTTATGAATATATAATTAAAGTTGACACTTCAAAATTGAAAAGTAAATATTTTGAAGGCACAAAAGCGATGAGAGCCGCTATATCTTCTGCAACAACCAACGGGCTAATTACAGTAGTGCAAGGAGATGATGCCATTATTTCGCAAGGTTCTCTTGTATATGTGATTTTTTCCGATAAAAGAACGCGCGTTATTTCGGCTAAATAATCAGTTAGTATGAATAAAATATTTCAAAGTGTTATTTTGGTTATGCTGTTTTTGACAGCATCGTGTACTAATCTAACTTCCGTTAGGCATAGGAATGATTACGAAAAAACCCTAAAAAAAACTAGGGTGTTATCTTTGTTGCCTGTGAAAGCTGAAGTAAAGATGGTTGGTGTAGATGGAGATCACAACAGAATGTACGACTATGAATATGAAGTAGAAAAGATCATATTTAGGTCTGTAAAGCCTATCTTGGCCAAAAAAGGCTATAAAGTTGCTTTAGTGAGTAAGAGAGCTTTAAAGGATAAAAACATTTTTTCATATTACGATATGTTGTCTGAAGATCTAGATAAGGAATTGCTGGATTTATATTCTGCGCCAATGATGGATACTGATAAAGCTTACAAAATAGAGAATAAAATTGGTAGGCATGCTTTTGTGGTTGGTAAAGGGACAAAAGGGGATGTCATAGTGTTTATTAACTATCTAAATAATGTGAAAACAAATAGTGCCAGGGTTGCAGCTTTTATGACGGATGTATTGTTAAAAACTAACAATACTTCAGAGGTAGATAAAGCTACTATTATAATTTCTTTGATTGATGCAAAAAATGGCAATATTTTATGGAGCAATTGTTTTGCTGTATCTACTGATTTATTTGAAGATATGTTTAGAGGTAAAGACCAAGAATTTGAGTATAAGAGAGTTGATAGTTTAATGTCGGGAGTTCTAAAGCCGCTGCCTAATAGAAGAGAGTTGCTAGATAAAATTGCTGATGCCGCATAAGTGTTTTTGTTGTCTTAAGATATTATGAGTTGTGGTGAAATTTTATGAGAATAGTTAGGTTTAAGTATAATAAAAAAGGGTTTGCTAAACAAAGATTGATTCTAATACATCTTGATTAAATAACAGTAAGAGGGAATGAAATATCATCTCTATAGATTTGCTATATCTCTTAGTTTTTCTATGAAATCGTGCGAGGTAATGCC
>JAGORE010000002.1 GCA_018062985.1 Rickettsiales bacterium
GTTCTATATCTATTATCTCCATTGTATATTTGATTTTCAAAAAATCTAGACGGAAAATATAAAAAAAGAGTCACTAGATATTTATCTTTACTTCTTCTTCAGATCTATTTCCCCTGCTCTCAATATCCTAATATCTTGTGAAGATAAATCAAAGATTGTAGACGAAATCCCAGAGGCTGTAGGCTTATCTTCTTCTATCAAGACATCAATAGATAGTTTCAGAGATTCAGGAACATCCTGAAAAGTAACGGCACTTGCTTGCGATGATATATTAACGCTAGTGCCTACTAAAGCCTTACCATAATTCCTTAGAATATCCTGAGCAATTTTATGATCAGGTATTCTAAATGCTAGAGTTTTATTATTAGTAAAAAAATGCGCAAGCTCTGCATTTTCTTTTATCGGCAATACATAGCTCACAGGGCCTGGAGAATGCTTTTCTATAAAATCTTCTGCAAAGTTATTAATTTCAACATAGTGTTTTGCCATACCAATACTATCAACTAAAACTGCAAAAGCCTTGGTCATTGGCCTCTGTTTAATTTGATAGATTCTATTAATTGCTTCTTGGTTATTGGCATCACAAGATAATGCATAAACCGTTTCCGTCGGGAAACAAACCACCCCACCTTGATTTAGACAATCAATAATCCTGACTAAAACTTCTTGAGAATATTTCAACGTCTCTGTCCTACTTCAAGCATTCTTCTATATAGCAAAACTTTATTAAACACAGCATCAGAATTATCTTGATCAACTTCTTTTTGCTTATCACTAAAAGTCTTAAACTGAGACTCAGCATCTTGCAAATCAAGTTCAGAAATACGCTTAACATCGTCAGCTAAAATACTTATTTCATTATTAGAAAAATTTGCTAAACCGCCAAAGACAAAACATCTTTCAACAACCTTGTCATTTTGATAAATTCTTACCTCTCCTGGCTCTAACTTTGAAACGATATCTATATGATTTTCTAAGACTCCTAACTCACCATCCTCGCTAGGAATCACCACCAGATCACATTCCTTTTCAAGAAACATAGTATGCGGAGTAAGAATTTTTACTTTGATCATTATTTAACCCTGGATTTTTTTAGCTTTTTCCAACACTTCCTCTACAGTGCCAACCATATAAAATGCCATCTCTGGAAGATCATCATAAATCCCATCAACTATGCCTTTGAAACCCTTAATAGTATCTTCAAGAGAAACAAGCTTGCCTGGCACACCTGTGAATACCTCTGCAACATGGAAAGGCTGAGAAAGAAATCTTTGTATCTTTCTAGCTCTATTAACAACTAACTTATCTTCTTCTGATAACTCATCAATTCCAAGAATAGCTATAATATCCTGTAAAGACTTATATGTTTGTAAAGTTTTTTGAACAGCACGAGCAACCTCATAATGCTCCTCACCAACCACATCAGGATTTAAAATATTTGAATTACTATCTAAAGGATCAACAGCAGGATAAATACCTAACTCTGCTATTTGTCTACTCAAAACAGTTGTTGCATCAAGATGTGAGAATGTAGTAGCTGGCGCTGGATCAGTCAGATCATCAGCAGGTACATATATTGCTTGCACAGATGTAATAGAACCTTTTTTAGTTGACGTAATTCTTTCTTGTAAATCACCCATATCAGTAGATAGGGTGGGCTGATATCCTACAGCAGAAGGAATTCTGCCAAGAAGCGCTGAAACTTCAGAACCTGCCTGAGTAAACCTAAAGATGTTATCTATAAATAACAATACATCTTGCCCTTCCTGATCTCTAAAATATTCCGCTTGAGTTAAAGCAGTTAGCGCCACTCTAGCTCTTGCCCCAGGAGGCTCGTTCATTTGTCCATAGACGAGCACAGCTTTAGATTTTATTGGATTGTCGTTATCTATCACACCAGATTCCATCATTTCGTGGTAAAGATCGTTACCTTCGCGTGTACGCTCACCAACCCCACCAAAAACTGAATATCCGCCATGAGCCTTTGCAATGTTGTTAATTAATTCCATAATTAACACTGTTTTACCAACACCAGCACCACCAAATAACCCTATCTTTCCTCCTTTTGCATACGGTGCAAGTAGATCAATAACCTTAATCCCTGTATATAAGATATTGCTATCTGTATCTTGCTCTATAAATTTAGGAGGAGAAGCATGAATTGGCATTTTGAATTTTGCATTCACTGGACCTTTTTCATCTATAGGCTCTCCAATTACATTCAAAATCCTACCCAAAGTTTCTTTACCTACCGGCACTTCTATTGCTTTACCTGTATCGAAAACTTTTGCTCCTCTTACTAATCCTTCGGTAGAATCCATAGCTATAGTACGAACCTGGTTATCACCAATATGTTGTGCAACTTCTAATACAAGCTTTCTTCCTTCCAGCTTACACTCTAAAGCATTAAGTATTTGCGGTAATTTACCCTGAAATCTTACATCAACAACAGCTGAAATAACTTGTGTAACTTCTCCCATTGCTTTAGACATATCATTCTCCTTAATTTGATTTTACAGCTTCAGCCCCAGCAAGTATCTCTATAAGCTCTGTGGTCACAGCAGCTTGTCTGGTTCTATTATATATAGTATTTAACTTCTTGAGCATTTCTCCGGCATTCTTAGTAGCATTATCCATTGAAGTCATTCTTGAACCATGTTCACTAGCCTGACTCTCTTGATACACAGATAAAAGCTTCGCCAACAGAATCTTAGGCACCATTTCTTTGACTAACCTACTCGATTCTGGAAAACATTCTGTAAGATTAAAATCTTGTTGCCCTTTGTTTTTTATATCCTCGTCTCTGAACAACGGAATTAATCTATACTGAGATACTTCCTGTGACATCGCAGAAACAAAACGATTATAATAAAAATAACAACTGTCAAATCTGTTTTGATCAAAATCTGTGATAAGATTAGAAACAAAAATCTCTAACTCCTCTTTTGAATGCAATTCTATTAATGAAATAACGCATTGATTCTCAAGAGGTTTTAATAGCTCGTAAACCTTCTTACCAATACAAATAATTTCAACAGCCACACCTTTATATTCCGCAATACGTGTCTTTATCTTTTTGACCAAATTTATATTAAAAGACCCACACAATCCTTTGTGAGAACCAAAAGCGATTAGCAATATTTTTTGATCAACATCAGATCTACCAAAAGATATTGGCGACTGACTTCTATCTGATATATTTTTTAGCATTGCAATAGTAGCATTATCCATAGCATTAAAATATGGCCTCCCGCCATCTAATACATCTTTTGCTTTACGTAACTTTGAAGCGGAAACTAACTTCATAGCTTGAGTCATCTTCTTCGTGGACTTAATGCTATTCATTCTAATTCTAAGGTTCTTTAAGCTGGACATTTTCCCTTATACAAAATCACTAACAAATTTTTCTAATGTTCTTTTTAATAATTCTTCGATCTCTTTTGTTATTTGTTTTTCTTTTATTATTTTTGACAACAGACTCTCTTTCTTATCTGTATGTAGAGTCAAGATTAACGTTTGCTCAAAACGCGCTATATCCTTTACAGCTATCGTGTCAAGATAACCATTAACAGCAGCATAAATTATCACCACTTGTTCAGATACATGCACCGGATGATACTGCGCTTGTTTTAATAACTCAGTTAACTTTCTACCTTTAAGCAACATCTTCCGTGTAGCTTCATCAAGATCTGAACCAAATTGTGCAAAAGCTTCCATTTCCCTGTACTGAGCTAATTCAAGTTTGATACTTCCAGCTACTTGTTTCATCGCTTTCATTTGCGCTGCGGATCCAACCCTACTTACAGATAAACCAACGTTAACCGCAGGCCTTACGCCTTTAAAAAACAAATCTGTTTCTAAAAATATCTGACCATCAGTAATAGAAATAACGTTTGTAGGTATATAAGCTGACACGTCTCCTGCTTGTGTCTCTACAATAGGCAATGCCGTTAGAGAACCACCTCCGTGCTTATCAGAAAGCTTAGCAGCTCTTTCTAATAATCTCGAGTGCAAATAAAAGACATCTCCAGGAAAAGCCTCACGTCCAGGTGGACGACGCAATAACAAAGACATTTCACGATATGCCACAGCGTGCTTCGATAAATCATCATATACTATAAGCGCATGCATACCATTATCCCGAAAAAACTCACCCATAGCACATCCAGAATATGGGGATATAAACTGCAATGGCGCAGGATCAGAAGCGGATGACACAACAATAATTGTATAATCCAAAGCACCCTCTTCAGCTAGCCTTTCAACAATTCTTGCTATAGTAGATTCTTTTTGACCAATCGCAACGTAAATACAATATAGTCTTTCATGTTCATCTTTTGATTTATTGTGCTCTTTCTGATTAATAATTGTATCAATAGCAATAGCAGTTTTTCCTGTTTGCCTATCACCAATTATTAATTCTCGCTGTCCACGACCTATTGGAATAAGAGCATCTATAGCTTTAATACCAGTTTGCATTGGCTCTCTAACTGATTGACGAGCAATAATTCCAGGAGCTTTTACGTCTATTCTACGATATTCCTTGGCTTTAATATTTCCTTTCCCATCAATAGCATTACCCAAAGGATCCACAACTCGTCCCAATAATTCTTTACCAACCTGAACTTGGACAATTTCCTTGGTTCGTTTCACTGAATCACCCTCAGAAACTGTAGTTTCGCTACCGAAAAGCACTATACCAACACTATCTTTTTCAAGATTAAGAGCCATTCCTTTTACTCCGCTCTCAAACTCAACCATCTCCCCATATTCAACATTATCCAATCCATAAACTCTGGCTATACCATCACCTACAGACATTACTGTACCAACTTCTTTAAATTCAGCAGTATTATCAAACTTTTTAATTTTCTGCTCTAAAACCTTTGCTATTTCAGATAAGTCAACCGACATGTTTTTCTCCTAATTAACAATCTAAATATCGTTAGTAGATAACTTTATACGCCTTAGCACATTTTCAAATGAGCTATCTATTACATACGAACCAATTTCTATTACTACTCCCCCGATAATACCTTGATCTACGACGTTATCAATGATTATTTCTTTCTTCAAAATATCACTTAATATTTTAACAATATTTTTTTTGGTTTTGTCATCTATCACTTCTACAGATGTAACCTTCACTACCTCTATATTTTTATCTTTTCTGTATAAAGTTGTAAACGCCTCAGAAATCTCAGATAAAAGAGAAAATTTATTTTCTAATCTTATCAAGTCTAAGAACTTTATGATCACTTCGCTAAACCCCCCATAAGACTTCAATGAGGTTAAGAAATTATTTTTTGTATCAACAGATGCCTGTTTATCAATTAATAAAAAAAGACGAGACAGGTTTTGACATAACACACCTAAGGTCTGGATTTCTCTATTTACCACATCCAACATTTTCATATTGTTTGCTAGACTAAACAATACTTTTGCATACGAAAGAGCTACAGCCGTTGTTTTCATAAGACCTTTAAAAGTTTAAGGTATCATAACACTTACACTAAATAAGTTCAAGAAAATTAACAAAACATAATATTCTAAAACAAGTCGTGTATTATCATATAGTAAAAAATTCTCGACAACAATATTGTCAATACAACTTTGTAATATCTAACTCTAAAAAAACCAGATGCCACAGTAATGACAACACCAATCACTGGTAACACTGAAAGAGCGAGCATCCAGAATAAATTTTTATCTACATATAAAGCAAGATGCTTAAATTGATCAGAATCTTCATAGGTATTTATACGCTGTTTTAAAGAATGCAATGCTCTACCAAAAAGATGGTTTACAACACCACCAACAACAGCGCCGCAAGAAGCAATAATCATCATAAAATATTGATTGTACCCTTCAAAGATCTGCATTGCTTTATATACCATTTCAGTGTTAGGTACAAAAATTAATACTGACATTATGCTATCAAAAAATAAAAATAGGTAGGCTTCCATTAGACTCATATCGCCCTCCTAAACTTTTCCGTACATATAAAAATCTTTTGATGCACCTTCTAACACACCATAGTTACTCATCAACCCTTCTTTTTTAAAACCGGACTTTTCCAATACTTTTATTGAAGCAATATTATGTACAGCAACTGTTGCTTGTATTCTATTAACCATCATCTTTGAAAATGCAAAATCAACCATAGCTTTTACTGCTAATGTAGCATAGCCCCTCCCCCAATAATTATGTGCTATGTCATAACTAATCTCAGTACGCTTCTGCTCTTTATTCCAATAATTAAAACCACCAGTCCCGATAATCCTACCATTGCTTTTTAAACCTATAGCCCAATAGACGCTACTTTTGATATTAAAAAGTCTCTCCCAATACATAAGCTCTTTACCTGCATTTTCTATACTAGTTGGAATATCTGATGCAGAAAGAAACTTTTTTACAGCATCATTTGTAACATATGCATAAAAATGCTCTATATCCTCAGAAATAATTTGTCTCATCTCTATATCCCCAAGATCTATACGAGGAAAAACATCAAAAATATCTTTATCCATAATATTCAATAGGGTCTGATAAACCGTTTTCACTAAAAGCCTCTTTTCTTAAAATACATGCATCACAATGCCCACAGCTTCGACCATGTTGATCAGGATCATAACAACTAATAGTTTGAGAATAATCCACTCCTAACTCCATCCCCTTTTTCACAATTGCTGCTTTAGATATCAATAAAAACGGAGCATGTATTTTTATTTTTTTACCTTGAACACCCTGTTTGGTACCCAAATTAATTGTCTTCTCCATAGCTTGCAAGTACTCTGGTCTACAATCAGGATAGTTACTATAATCAATAACATTAGCGCCAATAAAGATATCTTTGGAACCTATGGATTCTGCAAAAGACGAGGCGTAACTTAAGAAAATTGTATTGCGTCCTGGAACATAAGTTACTGGAATATCAGCATCATTCTTACGATCATAATATGCATCTTTTGGAACAGATACAGATGAGGTCAGCGCTGAGTTCGAAATAAAAGACAGATCTATTGTAATAATTTTATGCCCTACTACAGACGGCAATTTATCGACGACTTTCTTTGCTTTTTCTATCTCTACAGAATGCCTCTGACCGTATGAAAAACTAAGTATATAAAGATCAAAACCTTTGCTTGCTGCAAACATCGCCACCGTTGTTGAATCTACCCCCCCACTAAGCAATACCACCGCTTTTCTTGTCATGCCACTCCCATAATTTTATGCATCTGTACTGATAAAGTATATTTATACTTCAAGCACAAATCTATTGCATATTGTAGATTTTGCTTATTTTTTACTTCATCATACTCATCAATAGGCTGTACATATACTGGAATATTATACTCAAGCTGTCCAACCTCAGGAATAACTGAATATCCATCTCGATATTTTGAAACTAAAAATTTTAAACATGATACTCGTGCCAAGATATCTGACCGTACCGCCTTATAACCATTACCAGTATTTTTAGGTGAACATACTATATCCACTTCCTTTGGAACATCACGAAATAAGGTCCCGTTCGTTTCAATTTGAACTTTATAACGATTAGCAATAAGCTTCTCACATAAGAATGAAATATGCTGAATAAATGGTTCTCCGCCAGTAATCACCACCAATCTTACTTCATCATTCTGAGCTAATTCTTTTACTTCTTTAATGATATCATTTAATGTTATTGCCTTGAATTCATCAAACTCAGTATCACAAAAACTACAAGACAAATTACAACCACCCAGTCTGATAAAAATAGATTTATGTCCAGTATATGGCCCTTCACCTTGGAAAGTTTTGAATATTTCAACAACATCAAAAGAGCCATTATATTCCTTGAGCGGCTTTCTAATAATATTCCTACCAAACATTATTACCTTATTTTTAAAGTTGCCATGCCAAGAAGAGCAAAAACAATTGCTATGATCCAGAAACGCATTACGACTTGAGATTCACTCCATCCTTTTTTTTCAAAATGATGATGTATTGGTGCCATCAAAAACACCCTTTTACCGCCAGATATTTTAAAATAATAAACTTGTATAATCACAGATACAGCCTCGATTACAAATACACCACCAATAATAGCTAATATAAACTCGTGTTTTGTAATAACACTAATGATCCCAAGAGCTCCGCCTAAAGCCAAACTACCAGTATCTCCCATAAACACTTTAGCTGGATGTGCATTATACCATAAGAACCCTAAACTTGCCCCAACTAAAGCTGAGCAAAATACAGATATTTCACCAGCGCCAGGAACATACTGTATATTTAAATATTGAGAAAACACAGCATTACCTACTAAATAGCATATAAGGACGAAACATACACATGCTATAGCCATCGGTCCTATTGCCAAGCCATCTAAACCATCGGTAAGATTCACAGCATTAGAAGAGCCTATTATTACTAACAGCACAAACACAGGATAGAAATACCCAAGATCTATTATGATATCTTTAAAAAAAGGAATAGTTACATGGCTTTCAAATCCTGGGACACTATATTTTTGCACAAAAAAGCAAGCTACAATACTTACTACAGCCTGAATCATAATTTTAGCTTTGGCACTGATACCTTTACTATTTTTGTGTACAACTTTCAAATAATCATCTACAAACCCTAAAACAGCAAAACTACCCATTACAAACAACACAATCCAAATAAATGGATTAGATAAATTTGCCCACAACACAGTAGAAACAAATACTGATAAATGTATAATTAACCCACCCATTGTAGGAGTGCCTTTTTTATTTTTTATATGACTCTCTGGCCCATCCTTTCTAATTGGCTGGCCATCAGGGTTTAAGCCTTGCAATTTTCTGATTATGTACGGCCCTGAAACCAAAGCTATTATTAATGCAGTAAGTGCTGCACATCCACTTCTAAAGGTTATATACCTAAACAAGTTAATATATAAACCATCATGAAACACAAATAAATTATACAGCATATCTCTCCAAATATTTGACTACTTCATACATTTTTGTACCGTTCGAACCTTTTATTAACCAACCATCACCATCTTTAAGCAAAGTATCTATTTCGGCAATTACTTCATTGTAATTATTGTAATGTCTATATTTTATATTATCAGGCAACACTACAAAAAGATCATGCATTAAATCTCCAACAGTAATAACTTTATCTATCTTATTAGACTGAACATCTTCTAACAATCCTCTATGTAACTCTTTAGAATCAGGACCCAATTCATACATATTTCCCATTATAGCTATTTTACGCTTTATCAATGGATTGTTGGTACAAATATTATCAAGAAATTTTAAAGATGATTTCATCGACATAGGACTTGCATTATAGCTTTCGTCTAATAACATTATCTTTTTTTTATCTACCTTAAGATTAGACACTCTTCCTCTACCCTTGCCTTGAGGCAAATCTTTCAGATTTTTGATCGCCTCATTTACATCTAAAGATAACACCTTAGCTAATAACAAAGCAACAACCATATTCACCGCTTGATGCTCTCCACAAATATCTGTACTAAACCTCAACACCTCACCAAGAATATTCGCTTCTATATGAGCGACACCATCTTGAATTTTATAAGATTGTAGATACCCATCACTTTCTTTTGACACACCAAAAGTATATATTTTTGTGATATGCTTCTCTTTGGCACAATCAAGTAAAAATGGAGTGTACTCATTATCTTTATTTAAAAATACCACCCCGTCACTTGACATCCCTTGAAAGATCTCTGCCTTAGCCCTTGCTATATCTTTAATAGAATTAAAATTCTCAAGATGAACAGCATAAATATTGGTGATAATTGCAATATCTGGTCTGACAACCCGAGAAATATTTGTCATCTCTCCAGAAAAACTCATGCCCATTTCGTAAATACCAAACTCAACATCTTGCGGCATTGAAGCAACAGCTACAGGAATACCTATCTGGCCGTTAAAATTTTTTGAAGTATAAAAAATATTGTGCGACTTTTCTAACATTTGTCGTACTACTTCTTTAGTACTTGTTTTACCAACACTACCAGTAATACCAATAATTTTAGCCTTAGATCTTTGCCTATTAAATATCGCCATATCACTAACTGCTGACAAAACATCTTGTACTTTGATTATCTTATCAGCTGCTTTTAAATTATCAGGCATATGGTTGACAATTGCTGCACTACAACCTTTAGATAGAGCATCTTGTACATATTTATGACCATCTGTATTATTGCCAGCCAACGCAACAAATACACTGCCTTGCTCTACATCTCTGCTATCAAATACAAGTTTATTTCCATGACAATCACCATAAAGCTCACATTGCGTAGCTTTTTTTATATTGTTATTATCCCAAATATATTTTTTACTCATTAATACATAAATTAATTAAATGTTAATCTATAAAATATTAGATAGCTAATAATAGCATACACATAAAATATAACTTTTTTACTTTACTAATGCATAATATAAAAAATATATTATTAAGACTTGTAAAGTTTGCCCAAAAACAAAACATTACTCAGTCAATTGCAAAAATCAATGCAAACATAAGTAGAACTGCTAAGTTCCACCCTCATCTTCACTATTACACTGCAAATATATACTTATCATTAAGTCTTCTTAATTTGTTTCAAAAACAACACAGAAAAGCTCTAGATTACTGCAACCTGTCAATTTTTCATGACCCGCAATTCAGCATAACACAAAAACTGAAAAAGATACTCTCAAACAAAGAGCATCTATCTAAAGATGAATTAGAAAAGATAGTCACTAACAGTACAAAACTTAGCAGACTTATAAGCTGCTTTGATCATATAAAACTTTCTGATAACAATTACCCACAAAACCTTTATTGCCAATCAAACGATTATTTGCTCTTAGATAAACTAGACAAAGCCGAGATCACTCTAAAAAACTATATAAATACTCAGAATAAAAATAACTCAGCATTCTGTGACCTTGGTAGAATACTAATTCATCAAAAAAAATATAAAGAGGCTATAAAACCACTACAAAAATCTATTGCATTATCTAAAAATAATTTCTTAGCATGTTTTTGGCTAGGAATAGCCTATATCAGGCTTAACAAACACAAAATAGCAATTCAACATCTTACGACCGCTTTAACTATAATCAATTCAGAACACGACCAATATCATAAAAATTTTTCTCAACAATATTATATAAGAGCCAGCCTACATCACAAACTTAATGAAACAGAATTATCTCTAAATGATCTAAATAAATCACTAGAACTAAATCATAGCAACGCCGATGCTTTATTCCTAAGATCTACAATCTCCATATCCAAAGCAAACATTATAGACGCTATCACAGACATAGATAAAATGGAAAAACATCATTCAAGCCACACTAAACTAAAGAAATTAAAAATAGATATTCGAAAACTTGAAAAAGAATTACAAAACCTTAGCTAAGAAATCAACAGCTCTTTTTGTCTTTGGTTTCTTAAAGAACTCCTCAGGAGTAGAATCTTCAACTATCTTGCCATGATCAAAAAATAATATTCTATCAGATGACTCTTTAGCAAAATTCATTTCATGAGTCACAATAATCATGGTAATCCCGGTGTCTGTTAAGCCTCGTATTACCTCCAACACCTCTTTTACCATTTCAGGATCTAACGCAGAAGTCGGCTCATCAAATAACAATACTTTTGGCTCCATTGCCATTGCCCTTGCGATAGCAACACGTTGCTTTTGTCCACCAGATAAGCTAGAGGGATAGCAATTGCCAAATGCCTCTAAATGAACCATCTTCAACAAATCTTTAGCTGCCTTTAACATTAGCGATTTACTTTTTTTCAAAACATTTACCGGCGCAAAAATAATATTTTCTAATACAGTCATATGTGGAAAAAGATTAAACTGCTGAAAGACCATACCAACATCTCTTCTGATAGAATCAGCATTAGGTTGATTCACCAATTGCCCATCAATCATTATTTGACCAGATGTAGGACATTCAATGTTATTGACACATCTAAGAAACGTAGATTTTCCACTACCTGATGGTCCTATTATAGAAACAGTTTCTACTTTCTTAAAACGTACAGAAATATCTTGCAATACGCATTTATCGCCAAAATATTTATATAGATTTTTTACTTCTATCATTCTACCCTTAACCTTCTCTCAAGATAATTAGCAAATATTGTAAAAATCATTACCAAGATGTAATAGCATATTGCGGCAATCATCATAGGAGTCAAGTAATCATAAGTTTCTGCCGAGATAATTTGAGCTCTTCTCATTATATCCATACCACCAATTACCGAAATAATCGCAGTTTCTTTTAACAAGTTGATAATTTCATTAACTAACGATGGCAAAATATTTCGCAAAGCTTGAGGTAAAACAATATCTTTCATCATTAAAGCGTAAGGTATACCAAGAGCCTGCGCAGCTTCAAACTGACCTTTAGATACCGCTTGTATTCCTCCTCTTATATGCTCAGAAATATATGCAGCAGAGTTTAAAGAAAAAGCTATTATACCAGCTTGAAACACTGAAATCTGATAATCAAAAGCACCAGGAATAACAAAATATACTACACTAAGTTGCACTAATAGCGGAGTACCTCTAAAAAGAGAAATATATATCTTAGAGATATAATTCAACAATTTAATTTTACTAATTCTTGCAAGAGATAAACCGGCTCCAAGTAACAACCCTAACAACACAGATATTATTGTATATTCTAATGTAACAACACACCCTTGAATGATATAAGAAAGCTTCTCTGCATCTATTGAAAAATTCATACTACTAAAACAACCACTTCTCTTTTAAACTATCTAACTCCCCAGAATCTCTTAATGATATTAGCACTTCATTAAACTGATCCAACAATTCAGCCCCCTTAGGGAAAGCCACAGCATATCCCTGACCTCCGCTAGGGAATAAAGTGTACTCCATATCATTATGCCTATTCATATAAATTTTTGCTTGAGCTTCTTCTAAAAAGACCCCATCTAGCCTACCTAACTTTAACTCCTGCACTGCAGCTGAGCTCCGTACCAGCGGCACCAAGGTCACATTACTAATAACATTTAAATCCTTTTGCTTGTTTAAAAAAGACTCCATTGTTGATCCTAATGATACCCCTATAATACTGTTATCAATATCTCTGTAGCTTTTTATAGGCTTATCCCGACGATATAACATTGCAAATTGCGGCGTATAGTATTGTATTGAAAAATCAACTAGTTCCTTTCTTTCTGGAGTAGCAGTTAAGCCAGACATTACAAAATCTACTTTTCCTGTACGCAACGCAGGAATCAGATCGTGCAAATCCATATTTTTTATATAAACAGAGTAACCCAATTTTTTTGCAATGATATGCGCCAAATCTATGTCAAACCCTCTTACTTTCTTATCTTTAATAAATTCAAAAGGTGGAAAGTCTGCCATTGTACCCATAATCAAAGTCTTTTTTATTAATTTACTCTCTGTGACGTTATCATCACCACACCCAGAGACAAAAATGCTTATCGCTAAACACAAAACTATTCTCCATATTCTCATAAACATAACCCCTCCTAAGCGTTGTACAAAAAGATTAAATAAATTAAATTTTATTTGCAACAAAAAAATCTGCAACCAAGAATAATGAACCAGTAATTAAAACACGCATTTTATCGTTGCCATATTTTTTTACTATATTATGCAATGCCGCAGCTATACTCTCTTCAGATGCTGAACTTACCCCAAGCTCAGTTAGGCGCTCTTCGATATACTCACCTCTGTAACTAATTGGCTCAGAATAAACTGGCACACCTACAACATACTCAATCGTATTAATAAAAGAATCAATAAAATCATTAATATTACGATTTTTTGTCATACCCAAAATCAAAACATTTTTATATTCTTTACTTTGATCACGTAACCACGAAGATATCACTCTTGCACCACCCTCATTATGGGCCCCATCAATCCACAACTCCCACTCTTTAGGTATATGTTTTATCAACTCACCTTGCACAATACGCTGCAAACGCCCCTTCCATTTAGCATTTGCAATCCCGCGCTTATAATCAATATCGTTAATTTTAAAATCAGATAAACAACCCACCGCAGCAATAGCCGTCGATGCATTAATAAATTGATGATACCCTTGCAATGATGGTTTAGCCAAATCTAGCACCATAGTGTCAGACATGTAAGTAAAGCCGTCATTCCTAATCTGACAACCAAAATCATATTCATATCTTAGTAACAGAGCATTCTGTAATTCAGCATACCTCTCTATTACAGTATGAACCTGTGGAATCTGCATACTAACAACACAAGGAATATTTGGCTTGATAATGTGAGCCTTCTCATACGCAATCATCGATATATCATGACCTAGAATTGCCATGTGATCAAAAGATATTGGCGTAATCACCGACACCAATGGGTTGGTAATCACATTAGTAGCATCCAATCTTCCTCCCAAACCAGTTTCAAGCAAAACCACATCTGCCTTTTCTCTGGCAAACGCAAGGAACGCTACAGCCGTAGTCCCTTCAAAAAATGAAACATCTATATTATTTCTCTCACTCACAATACGACACTCTTCCAATAACGAATATAAATATCCATCTTCTATTTCCTTACCACACAACCTTATTCTTTCATTGTATCTTAATAAATGCGGCGAAGTATAAACATGAACCTTTAGTCCTGCAGATTCAAGAATAGACTGGACAAATGCCACAGTGGACCCCTTACCATTAGTTCCAGCAAAATGAATTACTGGTGGCATTATCTTTTCCGGATTACCCAAAGCATCTAGCATCTTCGATATTCTTTCCAATCCATTTTTAATTACAACCTCGCCAACTCTTGGCCAATGTGGCAACGACACCATAATCACTTCCTATTGACAAATCTTTGCTAACACTCTTAGTATTCTTTGTGTTTCTTGAAAATTATGAACTCTAATATAATCGATATTCTTTTGAATTAAAAACGATGTAACCGCATGCGTCTCAGGATCTCTTTTAGCAGCACTTTCTTCACCAGAAACTGATAAGAAAGTTTTTCTTGAATGTCCAATTAATGTTTTTATCCCCAAAGTATCTATTTGATCAAACACTTTAATGACATCTAAAGATTGTTCGATGCTTAAACCAAAACCTATACCAGGATCGAAGATAAGCTTCTCTTTTTTAATTCCATGTTTATTATATTTCCTTGTTTGTTCACTAATCCAAAGATTAAAAAACTCAACTAAATTTGTATTGCTAGGAAGAAATTTTGTTTTATCTACAGGTACTGAAGTGCTAAAATAAAAACAATAGTACTTATTATAATCTCTAACAAGATCCAAAATTCGTGAATCCCTACCAAATTCTACATCATTGATCCAATCTAGATATTCTACAAAAGTGCTAATGGTTTCAAAATGTCTACTATCCAAACTTATTTTAATACCAGTATCTTTTATCATTTTTCTTATGTACGGCAATATATCAGACAACCTTCTTATTTCTTCTTTACATGAAACAGCTGCCGCACCGGGTCTTGTTGACTCAGCACCAACATCTATTATATCCACATTAGCTGAAATCATTGCATCTACAGATCTCTTTACAGATTCTAATGCTAAATTCTGCCCTCCATCAGAAAAGGAATCTGGCGTAACGTTTAATATCGCCATAATTTTAGGAATTTTATGCCCCATACTTCTCTCTGACAATTTCTTCAATTGTATAACCACAATATTTTCCTTTCCCATTATACTTCCATTGAGGCATCACTTCTTTAAGTGGCAGCATAACAAAATTTCGCTCTAACATTTCTACATGTGGAATGACTAATGATTCACTTTGAACTTGTAGCGTATCATAATACAAAATATCTATATCTATCTCACGCGGAGACCACTTTACTATAGATTTTCTACCAAGAAAACCCTCGATATCTTTGATATTTTTAAGCAACTCCTCTGGATTAAGATGTGTCTCTCCAACCACAGCACAATTTATATAATCCATATCCCAATCAACAGGAGCACCCGGCAAAAGCAAAGCTTTATTTTCGAATAATGTTGAACATACAATATTAGATACAAGCTTTCTGTCTAATAATTCTCTTATAGCCAAAAACAGATTTTTATTTCTATCTCCCTTATTACTCCCCAAAGACAATGCAATTTTCATAAACACCCCAAAAACTCTATATATCGGCATGTGGCTTCTGCATCGTTACCATGAATAATATTGTGACATATCTTTTTTACAGAGACATTTACAAGCATTCCCTTAGACACATGCGACTTTATTATTTTATATATTTGATAACACACATATTCTAGAAGCTTTATCTCGGTGTTACTAAACTCAGCACAAACTTCTTCAACGATTTTTTTATAACACACATATTCAAGACTATTATCGTTTATTTTAGATTGAATATCTTGATTATTCTGAAACTCAAACCTTACTTCTAAAGGTTGAATTTTCTTTCTTTCTTCAACAGTTACGCCAATATAAACATCCAAAATAAAACTTAAACCCGTACACAACATTTGCCTAACCCGTACAAAAAACTATATAATTGTTATAAATTAAAAACACTACAAACCAATTCTTTATTTTATATTTTTTATATCGACATTACTTTTTTAACTATATCCCCTTGTTTTTTTTAATATGAATACCTATCTTTACTTTACAAGTGTACTTCTTTTAACCATTGATTAACACACTCTATGCTATACTTATTAAAAATTTAAAAAGGTAACATGACAACTCTTGCTGCAACACAACAACAGAAAGCCAATCCTCTTGTCCAAGGAATTAGAGATTGTAGAACTGCTTTCATTATAACATTTATGTTTGCATTTGGGGTCAATGTCTTAAACCTAATTACGCCATTATACTCTTTACAAGTATTAGATAGAGTGATAGGCAGCGGTAATGCACATACATTGTTAATGCTTTCAGTAATTATCTTCTTTATTTATATTTCACATACACTTTTACAAATAGCCAGATCTTTTGTGCTAATAAAAATAGGTGAATGGCTAGACAATAAAATATCACCACAGCTCTTTTCTCATGCTGTTGTAAACGCTTCAATAAAACAATCGATGGGCGGAAGCCAGATCATTCGTGAATTTAATACAATCAAAAGCTTTTTAACAAGCATAGGCATTAATAGTCTTTTTGATGCCCCATGGTCTGTTATATATATTGCCGTAATATTTATGATACATCCTTATCTTGGATGGCTTACTATATTTGGCGCAATCTTAATGCTCTTGATGGCTTTTATTAACGCTGTGGCTATCAATTCAACTTTAGGATCATCTACAGATTATAACCTTCAGGGTCTACACATGGCAGAAATTGCTACCAGAAACGCAGAATCCGTCCAAGCCATGGGCATGATGGGCGCAGTAAGAAAGAGATGGGCAGCAATTAATAAGAAGGCACTAGATGCACAATCCGTAGCTAGCTACAGGAATGGTTTGATAACAAATGTCACTAGATTTATTAGAGCTATCATCGCTATGGCAGTAACTGGAATTGCCGCATATATTATTATCTCTACACACCCTCCGGAAATGACAGTTGGTAACATGATAGCCAGCTCTATAATGGTAAGCCGTGCACTGGCGCCTTTTGATCACGCTGTAGAAGTATGGAAACAAATAAGTAGTGCCCTTAAATCTTATAAGAAAATTAATTCCTCTTTGTCTCAAGAATTAGTGAGAACAGAAGGAATGTCTATTCCAAATCCTCAAGGTAGATTATCTGTAGAAAATGTATTCTTTGCACATCCACCAGCTTCTCCTGGAGAACAACCTAAATATATCCTCAAAGGTATGAATTTTACTTTAGAACCTGGTAAATCTCTAGCTATTATCGGACCAAGTGCCGCAGGAAAATCTACCTTAGCAAGACTCCTTATTGGTGTATGGAAGCCTCTGTCTGGATACGTAAGGCTAGACGATGCAGATGTGTATGCCTGGAACAGAGAAGATTTTGGTAAACATTCTGGTTACTTACCACAAGGCGTCGAATTATTTAGTGGAACAATAAAAGATAACATCTCTAGAATGATCGAAGATCCAGATCCAGCATTAGTGGTAGAAGCAGCAAAATTAGCTGGTGCACATGAAATGATCTCAAGAATGCCTAAAGGATACGAAACTGATATAGGTATCGCAGGATCATTGTTATCTGGTGGTCAAAGACAAAGAATTGGTCTGGCTAGAGCATTTTTTGGCAATCCGAAATTAGTAGTGCTAGATGAGCCAAATGCAAGCTTGGACGACAAAGGTGAGCAAGCTTTAATTGAAGCGATTCATAATACAAAAAATAGAGGCATCTCCACAATATTAATTTCACACAGACCTTCTATACTATCATTTGTTGATATGATAATGATTATACAGGATGGCATGATTGTTGCATATGGACCAAAAGATGAGGTCTTAGCGAAACTACAAAACCAAGCAAAAAATCTTCAGGAAAAACCACAAAATCAATAAGCTATAATGTATGACTGAAAATTCTAAGAAAAATATAAAAGACGTCTCCGAAAAAGAAAATTCATCACAAGAAAAAAAGACAAATAATGTCAAATACCAATATTCAGTAAAACTAAGCGCTGATCGTCCAGAACAACATAAAGAACCACAAGAACGAACAGAAAAAGTTGTAAAAGAAACAACAGATAAAGACACAAAAGAAGTCATTGGGAAAATTGCCACAGCTAAAATTGCTGCAGATCAGGTGAATAAAAACACTACAATTTCCTCTATTGCTCCTCAAAGAAATCTACCAGCAAAACTGCAAAATAATACACTAGTAACCTTAGGTAAGGTTTCTATTCATGGCTTAACTATTGGCGCTAAGAGCCTTCTAAAAGCCGGCGATCTTTTGATCTCTCTGATCGTATCTAAGAACCACAGAATAGGAGACGATGTAGTCAACAAAGCCAGACCGCCTATTGTTTTTGGCATCTGGGTCATTATTGTTACGTTTCTTATTGCTGGTATATGGTCAGGATTTGCACCGTTAGATAGCTCAGCTGGAGCCCAGGGATTTGTTGTGGTAGCATCAAAAAAACAAATTATACAACATAGAGAAGGTGGTATAATAGAGGCCATATATGTCAAAGAAGGGGAAAGCGTACAAGCTGGCCAGCCATTAATTAAATTAAGCGACAAATCTGCCAAAGCACAATTAGAAGCTTTGTTGATCCAGAAAGAATCTTTCTCTAAACAACTGTCATTAATTCAATCGCAGCTAGAATCTTTGAATAATCTATATGAAAAAGGTTTTATACAAAAAGATAAAATAATTCAAATTCAGTCACAAGAAGCCCAAGCTTTAGGACATATCGGTGAAATAGATGCACGCATTCTAACCTCAGAAGAAGCTCTAGAAAGAATTACAATCAAAGCCCCTGTTGCTGGCACAGTGAACCAACTTCAAGTTCATACAATTGGAGGTACAGTAGGCTCAGGTATGACATTAATGACAATCATCCCAAAAGAGGATGATCTCATAGTAGAAGCTTACTTAGCACCACAAGAAATAGAATCAGTCTATGTTGGGTTACCAGCAAAAGTTAGAATAAGCGCCTTTAAAAGTCGTACTACAGCGCCATTAAATGGCATAGTAACCTTTATTTCTTCAGACGTTGTAGAACCGCCTCAATATCAGGCGCAAGAAATGCAATTATTCCAACATCGTGGCCTACATTATAAAGTAAAAATCTCAATTGATAAAAAAGAGCTACGTAACATTTCTAAATATAAAGACCTAGAACTATATCCAGGAATGGTTGCGGAAGTAATGATTGTCACAGGAGAAAGAACGTTATTACAGTATTTACTAGACCCTGTAACAAATACATTCTGGCACGCATTCGTTGAGAAATAGAGGTGGATAAGGTTATCATATGATTATGTGATAAATATTTCACTAGCTATGAATGAAAAGGCATTCTAAAGCTTTAAGACCGGAATTGTACTAAGAGATTAAATCTTATCGTTTTAATACATTCTAAACCCCATAATTGTTCTTGCACGTCTAGAAAAATCGAGATATAGTCTGTTTTTATCTTATAAATTAACATTCAAAATATACCGAAATATCAAAAAAATATCTCAAACCTGGTTAGTTACTGGAGTCGCAGGTTTTATTGGTTCTAACATTGCTGAATTTTTACTTAACCACAATCAGAAAGTTATTGGATTAGATAATTTTGCTACAGGATCACGTATTAATGTATCAGATATCTATAATTCTACCCCACAAAATTTACATCAAAATTTTGATTTTATCGAGGGTGATATTCTTGACCAAGATTTAATCAATAGACTCGTAGAAAAGTCTGATCATATACTACATTTGGCTGCACTTGGTAGTGTTCCCCGTTCAATCGCTAACCCGATTAGAACTAATAAAGTAAATATTGAAGGCTCTCTAAATATCTTTTGGGCCGCAAAACAGTACAAAAAGAAAGTAGTGTATGCATCTTCCAGCACTGTATATGGCGATACCAATATTATTCCTCAACAAGAATTAAATCTTGGTAATCAATTATCACCCTACGCTGTTTCAAAATTAGCAATGGAAAAATACGCCCAGGTATGGAATCTTCGCTATGAGATTGATTTAATTGGCTTGAGATTGTTCAATGTCTTTGGCAGACGACAAAATCCTCGTGGCAAATATATTTGCGTCATTCCAAAATGGATTTGTGAAATTCATCGTAATATTCCAATAGAAATATACGGAGATGGTGAGACAATGCGTGATTTCTCATATATTGACAATGTTATTCAAGCATTTGTGCTTGCTGCTACTTCTAGTAACCAAGATTCATGGAATCAGGTCTATAATATCGCTGTAGGGAAAAAGACCAATCTTAAACAACTTTTTTCATTATTGAAAAAAGAACTATTACCTTATTACGACATACAAACTTTAGAACCAATTTTTACTTCAACTAGAGCAGGTGATATGCGAACAACTCACGCTGACATTACTAACGCCAAAATCAAACTTGGATACAATCCAGAGTTTACCCTTGAAGATGCTCTAAAACCAACAGTTGAATGGTATGTAGATACATTAAAAACTAATCCAGGATTTTTTGATTAATTATGTTCCCAAATATTCGCAATAACAATACTCAGGTTTTAGCAATAATTTTTATTGTGTTTCTTATAAAATATCTGATCTCTTTGTATTTATTTAGCAGTAAATTTTCATTATCTGTTGATGAAGCTCAATATTGGTTCTGGTCACAAAATTTAGAGTGGGGATATTATTCTAAGCCACCTTTAATTGCTTTTTTCATTCGAATCTTTACTATTTTATTTGGTAACAGTGAAGTTGCATTAAAGATCATTCCTAATTTGTGCGTAGCGGTAACTTCCTGGTTTATTTTTAAACTAGCTACAGTAATAACTAATGCAAGAATTGGTACTATTAGCATAATTATTTTCTCATTAATGCCAATTATATTATTTGGTTCTTTTTGTGTCACAACTGATACCTTACTGGTAATGTTTTGGAGTATAGCATTATACACTTTATATTTATCTTTGAAGACGAACAGTTTGTTCTATTGGTTTATCTTTGGATTAATATCTGCTCTTGGGTTATTAAGTAAATATGCTTTTATATTCTTTTATCCATGTTTATTTCTGTACCTATTTATTTTTAGAAGAGAGAGATTGAGACTAGATAGAGTTTTGTTAAGTTTATTAGTGACATTAATTATAATCGCTCCCAATATATATTGGAATATGCAGCATCATTTTATTACTTTTGATCATGTTGCACGAGATAATATGTCTTTATTTAATAAAATGTATAATCCTACTGGGGTTGTAAAGTTTTTGATTGAACAAATTGGATGTCTTGGTTTAAACGTGATTATCTTGGGCTTTGCTTTCCACAAGAAAGTATACAAAGATAAAACACAACAATTTTTGCTATGTTTTTCTTTGCCAATTTTTGTACTAATTTTTATACAAGCATTAATCAAGGGTGCTGATAGTAATTGGACTGCACCAGCATTTGTATCTTTATCAATTTATTTAGCAATAGTTGTTGATCGACTAAGTATAAAGAAAATATATCTTTGTTCATTGATGATAACTATAAGTATTATTGTGCTAATTATAGGATGGTTATTTCTAGGGCTTTCTTCCGCTATGTTGCCATATAAAAGGATTGAGGGGTTTAGGCAACTTACTAATATCATAAGAGAGGATGTTTGTAACGATAAATCACAAGTATATCTTTTTAATGACAGAAGAACTGCGGCTCAAATTAGTTATTATTTAAGGAGTTGTTATAATAAAATTGAGTATTACGGTAAAAATACAGATATTAGAAATTATTATCAGATGAAGTATCCATTTAGCCAAAGAGAAAATTACTTATTTTTCTTAAACTCTCTCAGCAATAAAGATGGAGTAGTAGGTTATGATGAGACAAAAAATTTATCTTATTCTTACAAGATTCATCCGAAAAAGAATTTAGAGGTTAAAGTATTGCACTTAAAGAAGAGTAAAAATAAATGACTGTTTTATATTCAATTGTTATTCCAGTTTTTAATGAAGAAGGCAACATTGTAGAGTTGTTGCATGAGATTCAACGCACAATCGCTCCCTTCAAGACTTATGAAATAATTTGCGTTGATGATCATAGTACTGATAGAACATTTGAACTATTAAATAAAACCAAAGATAAGATAGCTCATTTGCGTATTTTACAACATCAACATCGTAGTGGTCAAAGCACCGCACTAAGAACCGGGTTTTTGCATGCAAAAGGCAAAATAATTATTACTCTAGATGGGGACGGTCAAAATGACCCCAGCAACATTCCAGATTTGATTGTGCAATATAAACGGGAGCAATGTGCCATTAATCTGCGGTATACGGGCAAAACGAAATGATTCGATGATAAAAAGATTTTCCTCAAGATTTGCTAATACTGTGAGATCTGCAATTTTAAATGACAATATAACCGATACTGGGTGTGGTTTAAAATTATTTGAACGTGACTTAATTCTACGCATTCCATTTTTCAATCATTTTCATCGCTACATCCCGGCACTGGTCGCCAGAGAAGGATATAAATACGATACCGTCCTAATTAAACATCGTCAGCGCAAAGAAGGAACTTCAAAATACGGAACTATCGATAGATTATGTGCTGGAATTATTGACTTACTAGGAATGCTGTGGTTAAAATTACGTTTTCGTAACCCAGGTAAAATAATAGAAAAATAGGCACAGAATGTACAAAGAAAATCTTTGGTTGATTATTGGATTATTAGGTCAGGCTTTATTTAGCATGCGTTTTATTATTCAATGGATTATCAGCGAAAAGAATAAAAAGAGCATAATTCCAATATCATTTTGGTTTTTTAGCATTTCTGGTGGGATAGTATTGCTCAGCTATGCTATTTATAAACAAGATCCGGTATTTATCGTTGGACAAGGCGTGGGGTTGATAATCTATGCACGCAATCTCTGGCTAATATACGTGGACAAAAGAAAAAAAATATTAGCCACAATTAAATAAATCAAATTATCTAAAGCACGCTATTTATTTAGAAGCAATAATATTTTTGATGTTACTAATATGTCTGATGACGATTAGTATTGCTACAAAGCTTGTCATTACCACCAATCTATCATCATAAGTAATAAAATAAGTAGCTATTGGAGTAAGCACAAAAGACACAAGCGCTGATACTGCAGAAATTCGTGTAGCTGCTAAAGTCAAAAGCCAAATTATACAACTTACAACGCCAACATGCCAATTTAAAACCACAATCACAGCAAGAGATGTCGCCACTCCTTTACCACCTTTAAAGCCTAACCATACAGGAAAAACATGACCAATAATTGCCGCAACTCCAACATAAATTTGCAACAAATAATCATCACAAAAATACCATGAAAGGCAAATAGCCATCACCCCTTTTAAAGCATCAAACATCAAAGTTAAGATCCCAAGAAGCTTACCTCCTGTCCTTAAAGCATTTGTAGCCCCGATATTCCCAGAACCACTTTTTCTTAAGTCACCATGTCCGAGTAATTTGGAAAAAATTAAACCAAAAGGAATAGAACCAAATAGATAACCACAAAGTACCAATATAGAAGATACGCCTTGAGAGCATGCAAAATTAAACATGATTTATATATTCTGCCCTGTTTTTTTCCAGTCATTCAAAAATTGCTCTAAACCTTTATCAGTTAGAGGATGGTGAATAAGCTGATTTAATACCTTTTCAGGAACTGTACAGATATCAGCACCTATAAGTGCCGCTTGTTGTATATGCAAAGGATGTCTAACAGAAGCAACTATAATTTCAGTATCAAAATCAGCATAGTTATCATATATCTGGACAATTTCTTCAATTAACACCATACCGTCTGTACCAAGATCATCAAGACGACCTAGAAACGGGGAAACAAATGCTGCCCCAGCTTTTGCCGCAAGAATAGCTTGATTTGCAGAAAAGCATAACGTCATATTTACTTGCACACCATTACTAGATAAATATTTACAAGCTTTGATACCATCCCAAGTAAGCGGTAATTTAACCACAACATTTGAAGCAAAAGCACACACTTTCTCAGCCTCCTTCAACATACCATTATAGTCTGTTGCAACAACTTCAACACTAATAGGGCCAGAAACAATTTTTGCAATATCTTTAATTACTACTTGTAACTCTCTTCCTGCTTTCGCAATCAACGAAGGATTGGTAGTTACTCCATCAACCAAACCTTTTTCTGATAATTGCCTAATCTCTTCAACATTAGCTGTATCAACAAAAAACTTCATACTATTCCTCATCCTATATTTGCAAGATATGTTGAACCCACTTTGACGTAATTTTTTCCTGCAAAGAATTTTGTTTTAATCTATCACTTAAATGGGTGAAATCAACTTTATTCATGTCTTGATCCTGATTTGTACAGCTATACACATAACTCTCAATCCCCGTCAAAGGATCTATATGTTTCTGTAAACACTGAGCACAAATCTCTTTCATCATGCATTGCATTGGTGAGTTTATACTAGCAACAGCATGAGTCTTTGCTAAAGCTTTTACAATACTTTTCCTCATTGCTTGCACTGCTCCCATCATTTTATCAGAGCCAATAACAACCATTTTATCAATAGATTTTATATCAAACTTCTTATTTCCAATCTTACCACTTGCATAACTTTCTATTGCCTCAACGATATTACCTCTAAACGCATAGTCACCCTCTCGTCTTGGTAATACATCAGAATTTTCACAACACCAAATTACTTGATCAGCGGCACTCTCAACATTATCCTGCATAAATAAATTTTTCTGATCTCTATATCCAGCAAAATATAAAACTTTACTACCTTTTGCCCTGAAAGCTTCACCTATAGAAAATAAAACCGCATTACCCAATCCGCCTCCAACAAGCATTACGTTCTCATTAGCTGTTATTTCAGTTGGAGTACCTGTGGGACCCATTAACACCACTTCTTCCCCAGGAGATAAATATCTACATAAATTACTTGAACCGCCCATTTCTAATACTACCGTAGAAATCAGAGATTTTTCTTTATCTACCCAAGCACCTGTTAAAGCTAACCCTTCCATTGCCAATTTGAGCTTAGATTTCTGCTCCAAATTCTGTAAACGATAAAACTGACCTGGTTGAAAATTTTCAGCTGCCGAAGGCGAATGTATAATCACCTCTATGATCCCATCAGCTAACTGATTAACTTGCTCTACTCTTGCCGAAAAATACTCCGCTATTCTATTTAATAAATTAGCATCTTTATTAACCTGAACAGAAGTAAGGCTCCGATCTATCACCTTATAACCATCCTTAGCACTAGCCATCGCTTTAACAACACTACCTTTATATTGCGGATGCAAATCACCAAAAACTGTAATCCCCCTTCCCTGACTATCTCTATAAATGGAGAAATTATCTTCAGGATGGCTAAATTTGAAATAACCATTCTGGCCAAGCTTGAATATTTCTGGATGCTCTTTAGATAACATGACATTTGGATGCGTACCAATTGCTACCAAAATTGTTCTGACATCTAACTGTACATCTCGACCATCGATATCTGCAAAGAGCGAGTTAACATATCCATGCTTATCAGTGCTAATTTTCTTGGGCACAATATTTTCGATAATCTCTATTCCTTCTTGTAAAGCCAAAGTAAGCTCTTCATGATTCAAACGATAACTCGGAGATTCTTTTATAGGTCTGCGATAGAAAACTCTAACTCCACCCAAAGATTTAATAATAGGAGTGAAGTCTGGTTGACGACTGTCTATTGCAGCTAACTCTCTTTCTTTGATAAAAATCTGAGCATGTTCAAAAAATTCAGAAGCTATTTCTTTATCTATATCAAACCAATTTTCTTCTACTAATTCTCTACCATACTGCGCACAAAGTGTTTTATATCTTTGATACAGTTTTTCAACTTGTCTGACATAATAAGCTTTGGCCTCTGTAGCAGTATCGATGGCTGTTAATCCTCCTCCAATAACAACAATAGGCAATCTCACTTGCAAATTAGCAATACTATTTTGTTGTGATGCTCCACTCAATTGCAATGACATCAAAAAATCAGAGGCAGCTTTTACGCCAAGCGCCACTGCATTAGGAACATCTAAAATACTAGGTTTACCTGCGCCAATAGCTAAAGCGATATGATCAAAACCAAAATCAAAACTTTGTTTCCAATCTAAATTACTACCAAACCTTATCCCACCAAATAGCTTAAAATTACTTCTTCTTTCAAGCAAGATTCTAATAATAGTTAAAAAGTTCTTATCCCAACGAACAGTAATGCCATACTCAGCAACACCACCAAAACCATATTGCTTTCTATCTTCAAGCTTTTCATAAATCGTGTTTATATCTTGTATAGGTATAAAATTGTTATCTACTAAACCTTGAGGCAATTTATCAATCTTTAAACCATCAATACCTGTTACATAATGACCTTGATTAAGTAAATAATGGGCCAATGTGAAACCAGCAGGTCCCATACCAACAACCAGGACATTTTTACCTGTATTTTCTTTAGGATATGGAGTAACAACATTGATAGGATTCCAACGAGTTAATAAACTATAAATCTCAAAGCCCCATGGCAATTCTAGGACATCTCGTAAAACTCTTGTTTCTATCTTAGGAATATTCACAGGCTCTTGCTTTTGATAGATGCAAGATTTCATGCAATCATTACATATTCTATGACCTGTCGCAGCAAGCATTGGATTATCAACAATAGCAACGCTAAGTGCTGCAATAAATAGCCCTGAAGATTTTAATTCATTCATTTCAGAGATTTTCTGATCCAAAGGACAACCTTTTAAAGGATCACCCAAAGGATTAGTTTTGATACTACCATCTTTGTCATGAAGCCCCTTTGAACAAGAATCTCTCTCTTGCTTATGACAATATATACAGTAATTACTTTGATCTAAAGTTTCCGCAAGCTTCCCTCCATCATCTGTTAAATCAAAACCATCTCGATAATGCAATACTGAGTCTTGCAGTTTCAAAATCTCGACATCGCCAATATTTTCAGTTTGAAAATCAATTAGATGTTCATAATCTTTTTTCTTATGATAGTCAAAAATTAGCCAATCTTTTACAGACATTTCCTTTATAACAAGACAATTCCAAGCAATAAAGAGCTCTGCGCAATTTAGTTCTTTTTCAAACTTTTCGACATCTAAATACCAATCACCTACAACTTTAACAAATAACTCCTCTGAAAAAACATCATCAACATAACCTATCAACTCTTTTTCTAACCCATCAATTTTGATGGAAGAAAAGTCATAGTTACGAAATTTATTTAATATTTTTCTTTGAACAATATTACGTTTAAAATCATAGATTTTTCTGAAATTAGAGTATACATCTGAAGTCTTAGCCGCAATTTCAGAGATTTGAAAAAGTTCAATTACAAACCCTTCAACAGAATTAGAAACAAGCGAAATTAAATGAGAGTATTCTACTCTAGATATATTAGAATCTTTTCTACTTTTTACCAAACGATTAAAAGCAACTTCATCCTCTGATCGCAAATACGCTAAAAAAGCCTCATCAATTCTTCTTAAAGAACTTATATTATATAAATCCCTAAATCGAAAACCAAAACCCAGAGCAGGATTATGCATATGTGTACAATCGTAATAAATTAATTATAGAATAAATTTAGATAAGTCTGTGCGCTTAGCAATTTTCTCTAAATGTTCTTCTACATATTTTTTGTCTATAGTTATAGTTTTATTTTTCATTTCAGAAGCATTAAAACTAATTTCTTCTAGAAGCTTTTCCATTATTGTATGAAGCCTTCTTGCGCCTATATTCTCTATTTCTTTATTAATATTGATTGCAATATTAGCTATTTCTTCAACAGCTTGATTGGCAAACTTTAAATTGATACCCTCTGTCCCCAATAAAGCTATATATTGCTTTAACAAACTATTTTCAGGTTCTTGTAGAATTCTAACCATCTCTTCTTTACCAAGATCTTTTAGCTCAACACGTATAGGTAATCTACCCTGTAGCTCTGGCAATAAATCAGATGGCTTAGACATATAAAACGCACCCGAAGCAATAAACAGAATATGATCTGTTTTTATTGAGCCATATTTAGTAGACACAGTAGCCCCTTCTATTAGAGGTAACAAGTCGCGCTGTACGCCTTCACGACTTACGTCGCCACCTCTCTTGTTTTCGCTATTTGAGGCAATCTTATCAATCTCATCAAGAAAAACTATCCCTTCGTTCTCAACTAATTTTACTGCTTCAAAAACCAGCTTATCATTATCGATAAGTTTATCTGCCTCTTCTTCTCTTAAAATTTCTAATGCATCACGCACAAGCATTTTTTTCTTTTTACGTTTTTCATCCCCGCCAAGAGCTTTACCTAGCATATCACCTAAATTCACTATGCCCATCTGACTTCCTGGCATACCTGGGATATCAAACATTGGATTGTTGCTTTTGGTTTCTTTAACTTCTATTTCTATTTCTTTCTTATCGAGCTTGCCTTTTTGAAGCATTTCATAAAATTTCTCTTTTGTTTCTTTTGATGATTTCTCACCAACCAACGCAGCAATGACCCTATCTTCTGCTTTCTTTTTAGCTTTACTATATTGAGTCTTACGATTTTTATCTTTTAGCATGTTTATGGATACTTCTACTAGATCTCTAATAATAGAGTCTACGTCTCGTCCTACATAACCAATTTCTGTAAACTTTGTTGCTTCTATTTTGATAAATGGAGCCCCTGAAAGTTTCGCTAGCCTTCTTGCAATCTCAGTTTTACCAACACCAGTAGGTCCAATCATTAAAATATTTTTTGGTACTATCTCATCACGCAAATCTCCCTCTACTGCCTTTCTGCGATATCTGTTGCGCAACGCTACCGCAACTGCTTTCTTAGCATCTTTTTGTCCAACAATAAATCTATCTAGTTCTTTTACGATTTCACTCGGAGTTAAAGAGTCTTTTAAGGTGATCAAATCTTCAGTCATATTCATACTTATATATCTAAGGTTTTTACGATAATGTTGTGATTAGAAAAAACACAAATGTCAGCAGCAATATTCATTGCTTTCATTGCTATTTCTTCTGCATCACAACCTTTCTGATCTAATAAAGCTTTTGCAGCTGCTTTAGCATAGTTCCCCCCAGACCCTATAGCAGCAATTCCATCTTCAGGTTCTAGAACATCGCCATTACCTGTTAAAATCAACGAATGCTCTTTATCAACCACAATTAACATCGCTTCAAGTCTACGCAAATACTTGTCAGTCCGCCAGTCTTTAGCAAGCTCTACACAAGCACGAGCCAAATGAAAATCATATTTTTCTAGCTTTCCTTCCAATCTCTCATACAACGTTAAAGCATCAGCTGTTGAACCAGCAAAACCGGCGTACACTTTGCCATTGGCTATCGAACGAAGTTTATTAGCAGTTGATTTAAAGACTGTATTTCCTAATGAAACCTGACCATCCGCTGCAATTGCAACTTTATTTCCTTTTCTTACAGATAAAATTGTTGTACCATGTAGCATGACAAGTTTTAGATAAATTATAATTTAAAGAAAACAATATAACTTTTTTACAACGTTTACAATGGATTTTTATACTATATACATCAAAAACAATCAAGAAAATATAGAACCTATCGCAATCAAAGAAGGGTTTAATTGGTACAGTTTGATTTTTAACTTATTTTGGTCAATATACAAAAAAACATGGATACTAGCCACAACTTACCTTGTTATTCAAATCATTCTTATATTGCTTCAAGCTATTGGTTTAAATAACCTACTTATAAAAACTTTAACTGTACTAATTTACGTATTAATAGCATTTCATGCAAATGACTTTTATAGATATAGCTTAGAACTAAAAGGCTACAAATTAGTAGATGTCATCTTGGCAAAATCTTCAAGTCATGCAACTTATAACTTTCTAAAAAATCCCACTCAAACAACTTCAACTCTTGAATCTTCGAGAGCATAATGTAGTTATCTTTAAAGGGGGGTATTTTTATGGATATACATATAGAACTTTTAGAAAAACTTCATTCTAAGGATTTATGCGATTTGTGTGATGCCACAGAAGCCACAATGCTTGATACTCATGGCTTTAGCATGGGATTAAAACAATGGTCTCCACCACTAAGACATGAGCTGGAATCATATTTTAACGGCGTAATGTTAGTACCTGAAAGAAAGCTATTTGTTGGCAGAGTTGATAATACAATTGCAGGCTCTTTACAAGTTGTTACTCCTCATTTATCCAATCAAACATCTAATTTTGCTGTATCAATTGATAATCATTTTGTAGCACCGTGGGCAAGAAACATAAAACTTGCGAGACAGTTACTAGAGCACGCCGAGAAATATGCTAAAGAAAAAAAATTTCAGGTGATTACATTAAGCGTACGTGAAAATAGAGAAGCAGCAATTGCTTTATACGAAAAATGCAATTACAAAAGATGGGGCTATTTAAGCCATTACGAAATGAATGGACAAAACATAGTAGGGGGATATTTTTATGCAAAAACTCTTTAACCAAGATAAAAAAACAGATACCAAATATGATACAAATAATATCTTTGCAAAAATATTACGCAAAGAAATTCCATGTACAATAATATATGAGGATCAGCACGTACTATGTTTTGAAGATATATCACGTACAGCACCAATTCATTGGCTGGTCATTCCCAAGAAACCTTATACAGATCTTTACCATTTTACTTCCGAAACTTCTCCTGAAGAAATTGCCAACTTCTTTTTATCGATCAATAAAATCATACAAAAACATAATCTAGACAAGCAAGGCTTTAGAATAGTGACAAATACTGGGGAAAATGGCGGACAATCGGTATTTCATTTTCATGTACATATTTTGTCTGGAACTAAAATGAGAGAGCTTCATAAACAATCATAAATCACAACCTTAATCATTTAAAGAAAAATAAAAAGCCACAGAAAACAATTCCTGTGGCTTAATATTTTGTTTGTAGATGCAGAGACTAGAAGCCCATGCCTCCCATACCACCCATACCTGGATGCATACCACCACCAGCACCGCCAGAGTCTTTTTCATCTTCACTATCAGTAATAATAGTTTCAGTAGTAATTAACAAACCAGCTACAGATGCGGCATCTTGTAAAGCAGCACGCACAACCTTTGTAGGGTCAATAATCCCAGATTTTTTCATATCTACATATTCCATCTTCTGAGCATCAAACCCATAATTATGGTCTGTACTATCTAAAAGTTTTGCTATAACTATAGCGCCATCGATACCAGCATTATTTGCGATCTGACGTAGAGGTGCTTGCAATGCAAACTTGACAATATCAACACCAGCCGCTTGATCTCTATTAGCTGTTTTAATGTTATCTAGAGCTTTAACCGAGTAGAACAATGCTACACCACCACCAGGTACGATACCTTCTTCAACAGCAGCACGCGTTGCATTAAGCGCATCTTCAACTCTATCTTTACGCTCTTTTACTTCTATTTCAGTAGCACCACCAACTTTCAATACAGCAACACCACTTGAAAGTTTTGCTAATCTTTCTTGTAGTTTTTCTTTATCATAGTCAGATGTAGTATCTTTTATCGCAGCTCTAATTTGTTGACAACGAGCTTCGACATCTTGTTTAGCACCAGCACCGTCAACAATAACAGTATCTTCCTTATTAACTGTTACTTTTTTCGCTGATCCAAGCATGTCAACTGTAACGCTTTCTAGTTTCATACCAAGATCTTCACTAATCACTTGCGCGTTTGTTAAAATAGCAATATCTTCTAACATTGCAGTTCTTCTATCCCCAAAACCAGGAGCTTTAACCGCACAAACTTTTAAACCACCACGAAGTTTATTTACTACTAAAGTTGCTAATGCTTCACCTTCCACATCTTCAGCTATAATCAACAAAGGTCTGTTTGTTTGAACCACAGACTCCAACAACGGAACCATTGGCTGCAAGCTAGTCAATTTCTTTTCGAATACTAGAATATAAGGATTATCTAATACACAAACCATTTTTTCACTATTTGTCACAAAGTATGGTGACAAATAACCGCGGTCAAACATCATGCCTTTGACGATATCCATTTCGAAATCAAAACCTTTGGCTTCTTCAACAGTAATCACTCCTTCATGACCCACTTCTTCCATAGCCTCAGAAATTTTATCGCCAATTACAGTATCTCCATTAGAAGAAATAGTAGCAACTTGTGCAATTTCCTGTTTTGATTTTATTTTTTGACTTTTATCTTTGATATTTTTAATTACAGCTTCTACAGCTAAATCAATACCACGTTTTAAATCCATTGGATTCATACCCGCAGCAACAAACTTTGTGCCTTCTTTAGCAATCGCTTGAGCTAAAACTGTAGCTGTAGTTGTACCATCACCCGCAATATCATTAGTTTTGCTAGCAACTGATTTCATTAACTGAGCTCCAACATTCTGGAACTTATTAGATAACTCTATTTCTTTAGCAACACTCACACCATCTTTTGTTAATCTTGGTGCACCAAAGCTTTTATCTAAAGCAACATTTCTACCTTTAGGGCCTAGGGTTACTTTCACTGCATCTGCTAAAATATTGACGCCTTGCATTAATAATTCACGAGCTTTTGACCCATGTTCAATTTGTTTTGCTGTCATAATTTTTTCCTCTATAATTTTATTATATTATTAACCTAAGATACCGATAATATCTGACTCTTTCATAATCAAAAGTTTCTTACCATCAATTTCCACTTCTGTGCCAGACCATTTTCCAAAAATAACTTTATCACCAACTTTAACATCTAGTGGAATAACATTGCCTTTGTCATCTTTAGAACCTTTACCTACGGCCATAACTTTTCCTTTGACCGGTTTTTCTTTAGCCGAATCTGGAATAATAATTCCACCAGCTGTTTTGTTTTCTTGCGCCTCTAGCTCAACTGCCACTCTATCATGTAACGGTTTTATCATCATAAACTCTCCCTTGTTTAGTTAAATATATAATCTAGTGAGAGATATAAGTAAGTGCTTGACGTATTTCAAGAGGATGATACAAAATAAAATATATTTTATTAAAACATTATATGCATAACATAAGACCTAGACGACTACGAGCCAACAATCAGATACGAAACCTTGTGGCAGAAACACAATTAGGCATCAAAGATTTCGTGATGCCCATCTTTATCAAAGAAGGAAATAATATCAAAACACCAATAAAATCAATGCCTGGAATATTTCAGTATAGTATCGATAAACTATCTGAAGAAATCGAAGAAATTATATCACTAGGCATAACTACAGTTTTATTGTTCGGTATTCCAAAAGAAAAAGATTATAAAGGCTCTTCAGCACTCGGAAAAAATGCTATTGTCCAAAAAGCAATCAAATGGATTAAAGCCAACTATCCAGAACTCATTATAATTTCTGATCTTTGTCTTTGTGACTATACAGACCACGGTCATTGCGGAGTTTTAGATTCAAAAACAAAAATTGTCGACAACGACAAGACTCTAGAAATTTTTGCAAAACAAGCAGTAGAGCATGCCGAAGCTGGTAGTGATATCGTGGCGCCAAGCTCAATGATGGATAACGTAATCGGCACACTGAGAACAGCACTAGACAAAAATGGCTTTATCAATACTTCCATCATGAGTTATTCAACAAAATATGCCTCATCTTTTTATGGACCATTCCGTGAAGCATTAGAGGTGTCTTTAGCTTTTGGTGATAGAAAACAATATCAAATGGATTATAGAAATTCTGATGAAGCATTAAAAGAAACTGCCATCGATATTGAACAAGGTGCCGACTTCATCATGGTAAAACCAGCTCATACTTATCTTGATATTATTTACAAAATCAAACAAAACTTTCCCGATACACCTCTTGCTGCTTATCATGTTAGTGGTGAATATGCTATGCTTAAAGCTGCTGCACAAAATGGCTGGCTAGATGAAACTGCTACAATGCAAGAAGTGCTCACAGGTATAAAACGTGCTGGCGCTGATATTATTATTAGCTATTTCAGTAAAGACATAGCCAAGCTAATAAAATAACTTATCTAGCAGTCTGCGCACCACTACTACGTGTTCTCTGTTTATGCTCATCCGTGAATCGTGCTGTCTGAGGAACTGACGGCATAGAAACTGATAATGACCTCCTTAAGCCAACTGCCTTTTGTACTTCCATTACCGCAGCCACAGATCGTGAAAACCCATCTGCAATATAGTCAGCAACATTAACATCTGTTACCTCACCCTTTCTTTCACGAATAGCAGCTTCGGTTTTCTTACCAGTAGCACCAACCTCTACTATTTGCTCTAATTTTGTTGCAATACCTTTAGCATGCTCTTGAAGAGAATGTTCGAAAGACTGCATGATTGATTCTCTATCCCTCCTTAGGGCACCATAAGACAAATCTCTATCTTCAAGTGCTTTACATGCCTGATCAGCAATTTCAGCAGCCATTACATCTCTCTCAAAATGATACTCCCCACTGCCAACCAACGCACCAACACCTGTTTTCTTTACGGCACTTACAGTCTCTTTGACATGTTGCTCCATTTGTTGCCTGAACTCCGACAAAAGCACTGCTCTTTCTGATTCAATATCAACATTTTCTTCTAACTTCTCAGATATTTTTTTAACAAAATTGCTAGTCACCCCAGCACATTCTGAAGACCATCTATCCTTTATAGCCTCAAAATCCTGGTCTTGATTTTCTTTTTTATCTAAAAAATATTTAACAGCATCTTTGTTGACTTGTACCTGATCTTTTACAACTTCAACCAATGCTTCTCTGTTGTTATAAAGCATTTCTGTAGTGATTTTTGGATCACGCATCAATCGTACCTTGATCTCTTCTAACATTTTCTCTACCACAGCGTCTCTTTGTTTGTCATGCCATTCTCGAGTGAACCAAGTAGCCGCTTTAACCCCTCCTTGTTGAGAGTCTTTTAACATACCCCTGATATCGTCCATTACATTATCAACAGCCCCTTCTTTTTCTTCTGTAGACTCAAACTTCATAGAGTCTTGCGCAACTTTCTCGGCAATAGGCACCTCTTTAAAACCTTTTGCATCATCAACATCTGCACTTTGGCCAAACCATTTATCTCTATGTGCTTGTAAAAATGCTCTAAGCGGGACATCTTGTGTTTTAGATGCTTTGTCAAATTCTTTTAAGAACATGTCATGATTTTTTTTGATTTGTTCTGCAGTCAGATCTTTAGGCAAATTCTCCATAGCTTTATCAACAATATGTTCAACTAATTTATCTCTATATTCAGTATAGATTTTATATGAGCTAGCTTCAGGTGGAATACGTTCTTTTATTTGCGCCAACATTGCCTCACGCAATGCTTCTCTTGCTAACTCTTCTTTGCATTCTTTCCATACCGAATCAGCAACAGCCTTTCCTATTCCTAGTTCATCCAATCTACTTCTTACATGCTCAGGATTACCTAAAGATTCTGGTGCTGATAGTACTTCCTGAACGTTACCATTTTTCTTAAGAACCGCATCATAAACAGCATTTAAGATTTTATCTCTGTGCCTCTCTAACGCCGATTCCGAGATCCCTTTTGTAGAAAATTCATCCATCAAAGAAACAGTAATCTGATCAACAGCTACCTTTTGCTCTGTATCATATTGGCCACTATGAACTAATGGGACACTGTACCCCCAGACTCCCTTCTTCTGAATGGCTTGAATATTATCAGAGACAATTGCTTTTAAAGCATCTGGAAATTTCTTGTGCTTGTATCTTGCTAGATCTAAATGACCCATTTCTTTTACATCTTCTGCTACACCAAACACTTCTCTAATATCCGCTACTTTTTCAGAAACCCTAGAACGATTATCAGCGGAATTAAATACAAAAAACGGAGGCTCTTGAGATTCTGACACCATTGTACCTAATAACTCTTCCATATTACTAATTTGTGATACCCCTCGCGCTCCTTCAACACCAGAAACTAAAACACCATTTTTAAATTCAAGCACATCAAATGACTCCTCTTCACCTTCTGGAACCTGACGATTAATTTGAATAATCCCGGTAAAATTCTTACCCGGAACAACTGTATATTTTCCTCCATCTACTTCTTGTACATCTACGCTATCATGTTTATCAACAGACATTAAGTACTTCCCAGCTTCTGGCACCACTTCTTCAAGGCCTTGAATAGCTTTTACAACTTCTCGTTCTAATAACTCTCTCTGTCTATCGTCACTTACAAACTCATGAAATGATGTCATCATCTCTGGCATTTTACGTGCTTCCGCCACACCAATAGGTTGTCTTTCAGCAGCAACATTAGCGCCTTCAGATTGAGCATCACTAAGTTCTCGCTTAGCAGACTTATGTAAACTAGGAATAAATACTTGATCAGCCAAAAAAGAGCCAGCACTTCTTCGTACTTCTATTTCTGGGGCACTCTCTGTCTCCATGGCAACTTTTTCTAAATTCTGTGATAACAGCTTATCTTGAGCAACTAAAAACTCATACTTTGCTTCTGGAGTTGTACGCGCTGCTAACTCCTCATTTAAATCAGAAACCAATTGTTCTAAATTACTTTCACCTTGCATTTCTTTCGCAAACATTTCAGCGACAAGAAGCTTTGTTGAAAAATCTGTGTTTTCTAGATGATGATCAAGTTGCTGCAAATTAAGACCCTCTAGAGTTTCTTGATCATCGTTAAAACGCGCATTAAGAATATTAGAGAAAGTCATTAGTCCTCTTATACTTTCTGGATCAGAAGTAATAGTGTCTCGACCAACATGCAACGCTATCACATCCGCAATAATTTCACGATCAGCATCGGATAATGAAGAAATATTTTTCTCAAAAGCACCTATCGATTCAACTTCTGTCTCTGAAGGTTCTAATGGCACTCCTTCTGGCGCTTCCCAATTTTCTTTTATTAATTCTACTAAACTCGTTGGCACAAACACCTCTAGTTACTACAAAATATTATTTCATGGTAGCTAGGGACACTTAAGAAAAAGTTAAGAAACATACAAAAATAAAAGTTTTTTATATACTTCTTGAACTTTGGATAACATCAAAGTATCTTTCACTGACTGATAATTTTAATAATTAAGAGGTTGAGATGAGTGTATTAGTAGGAAGAGCCGCGCCAGATTTTAAAGCAACTGCAGTAATGTCAGATAATGAAATTAGAGACAATTTTTCCTTGCATAGCTACTTAGATGGCAGTATCGGTGTATTATTCTTTTATCCTTTAGATTTTACATTTGTCTGTCCTTCAGAAATAATAGCATTTAACAACAGAGTTGCAGATTTTGCATCTCGTGGAGTAAAAGTAATTGGAATAAGTGTTGACTCACACTTTACCCATCTCGCTTGGAAAAAAACACCAGTAGCTAAAGGGGGTATTGGCGACATTCAATTTCCATTAGTTGCAGATATTACCAAAGATATAGCGAAAGCATATGATGTGTTAATCAATAACGCTGTGTCTTTAAGAGGCACCTTCATTATAGATAAAGATGGCCGTGTTCGTAGCCAGTTAGTCAACGACCTACCTATAGGACGCAATATAGACGACACTCTACGTACAGTTGATGCGCTTATCTTCCATCAAGAAAATGGCGAAGTATGTCCAGCAGGTTGGAATAAAGGCAAAAGCGCCATGAAACCAACAGCTGATGGGGTTGCAGATTATCTAGCTTCTAACGCAGACAAACTATAAAATTTGAAACTATGACCGTAACTCCAGTAGAGTTACGGTTTTCTTCTTATGTATCAAGATATATCAAAACAAACACTAGACACCCTAAGACTGATCAGATCCGATAACATCGGACCAAAAACTTTCTGCGATCTAATCAAAATTTTTGGTACACCAACAAAAGCACTAGAGCATATTCAAAACAAAAAAAATACCACCTCAAAAATCAAACTTGCTGCCGAAGCAGAAATACAAGAAGAAATAGAAAAAATACATAACAATAATGCCTTTATACTTTCTTGCTTTGATCGAGACTTTCCAGAGTTGCTTAAGGAAACACCAGGGTACCCACCAATAATTACAATCAAAGGTAGAATAGATTTATTGAAGCAAGATAAAATTGCAATTGTAGGCTCAAGAAACGCCTCAACCAATGGTATGAATTTTGCTTACCAAATAGCACAGGAATTATCTCAATATGTGATATGCTCAGGATTAGCAAGGGGCATTGATACCTATGCACATATGGGAAGTATTAAAAATGGTACAATTGCTGTAATTGCTGGAGGCATAGACAATATCTATCCCCCAGAGAATAAAAAATTGTATGAAGAAATCACAACAGAAGGGCTGTTGATAACTGAATCAGCATTTGGTACAGTGCCAAAACCACAGAATTTTCCAAGCAGAAACCGTATTATTTCTGGACTGTCACTAGCAACAATTATTGTAGAAGCCAATATTAAATCCGGTTCTTTGATTACAGCAAAATTTGCGTTAGAACAAAACAGAGAAATTTTTGCCGTACCAGGATTCCCTCTCGATCAAAGATATTCTGGCACTAATAAATTAATTAAAGAAGGGGCCCATCTATTTGAATCCGTGGCAGATGTAAAAAATGTCCTTGAAGGTTTTCAAACACAACACCCAAAACACAACCCCCAAATAGAGTTGTTTGAATACGATACATTCACAGAATCTGATTGTCTCGATAGTAACACCATAAGAAACGAAGTCCTAAAAAGCCTAACAACAACCCCTACATCTTTTGATAATTTAGCAAGAATTTTACATTTTCCTAGAAAATTATTACACTTAACAATAGTAGAACTTGAACTTGAAGGAAATATAAAGAGAATAGGCCTGAATCATTTTATAACAATTTTATAAACAGCTAAAATTATATGGATTTAGTCATTGTTGAGTCACCTGCAAAAGCAAAAACTATAAATAAATATCTTGGAAAAGATTTTAAAGTTGTTTCTTCTTTCGGACATATTAGAGATTTACCTTCAAAAAATGGTTCAGTGTTACCAGAAGAAAATTTCAAGATGATTTATGACATAAACAAAGGCTCTAATAAACACGTTACAGACATAGTATCGTCTGCAAAAAATGCTAAAAATATATACTTAGCAAGCGATCCTGATCGAGAAGGAGAAGCCATTGCTTGGCATGTTGTCGAGATCTTAAAAAGCAAAAAAGGGCTTAATAAAGACACTAAATTTCAAAGAATATCTTTTCATGAGATCACTAAAAAAGCAGTAACCGATGCTATAAAACAGCCAAGAGATATAAACATGGATTTGGTTAATGCTCAACAAGCACGCCGTGCCCTAGATTATTTAGTTGGGTTTAACTTATCACCGATCTTATGGCGTAAATTACCTGGCAGCCGGTCTGCAGGCCGCGTACAATCTGTAGCATTACGCTTAATATGTGACCGCGAAGAAGAAATAGAAAAATTTATATCACAAGAATATTGGACAATTACGTGCGAGTTTCAAAAAGACAAACATAAGTTTGAAGCAACTATTCATCAAATCGATGGCAAAAAAATTGAAAAATTTTCTTTTCCCAACAAAGAAGAAGCTGACAAAATAGTTGCCCTACTAGACAACAAACAATATCACGTCTCTTCCATAGAAAAAAAACAACAGTCTAGGAACCCCTTTCCTCCCTTTATGACCTCAACGCTACAACAAGATGCATCAAATAAATTAGGTTTTAGCGCCAAAAAAACCATGCAGATAGCTCAAAAACTCTATGAAGGCATCAATATCAATGGCGAGAATAAAGCTTTAATTACATATATGAGAACTGATAGTATCAATCTTTCAAAAGATGCTATTTCCAGCCTAAGATCTTTCATAGCCGAAAATTTTTCTGATAAATATTTACCAAAAACAGAAAGAACATATCAAAAGAAAGTCAAGAACGCTCAAGAAGCACACGAAGCCATTAGACCAATTGATGTTACCGTTACTCCTAAAGACATAGAAAATTTCATCGAAAAAGATTTCTTAAAACTATACGACCTTATTTGGAAACGCACAGTCGCTTCACAAATGGAAAGTGCTATTTTTGATCAAGTCAATGTATTTATTGATTCAGAAGGCCTGAAAGCCACCTTAAAAGCAGCAGGCTCTACCTTGGCATTTGATGGCTATCAGAAAGTATATAATGAAAATCTGACCGACAAAAAAGAGGAAAAGAAAAATGTCATTCCTCCTCTTAAAGAAAAAGATGCGTTAGATTTAAACCAAATTTTACCAGAACAGCATTTTACAGAACCACCTGCTCGCTATTCAGAAGCAAGCCTTGTCAAAAAATTAGAAGAACTAGGAATAGGCAGACCCTCAACTTATGCTTCTATTATTTCAGTACTCCAAGACAGAGAATATGTAGTCCTACAAAATAAAAAATTTATACCTGAAGAGCGCGGAAGATGGGTCACTGCATTTTTGGTAAGTTTCTTTAATAAATACGTTGAATATGATTTTACTGCTACACTAGAAGATGATCTAGACGAGGTTTCACACGGCAAAATTAATTGGAAAGATTTATTAGAAAATTTCTGGAAACCATTCGAAGCAAATGTAAATGAAGTAAGCAAATACAAGTATGAAACCGTTATTGAAAAAATGGAACACATACTAGACTCACATATCTTCAAATATAATAAAGATAGCGCCAATCCAAAAGAGTGTCCTCACTGCAAGACAGGAAAACTGAGCTTAAGAATAGGAAAATATGGGCCATATATTTCTTGTTCTAGATATCCAGACTGCCAATATACACATAAATTAGGCATAGAAGCCAGCGAAGAAATTAGTGACGAAGTAGATGGTTTTTCACCAAAGATTCTAGGAAAAAACGAATCTAACGACAAAGATATCCATCTAAAAAAAGGACCATATGGAATATATGTACAGCTCGGAGAAGACCAAGATAAAGACAAAAAAAGAATGACCATTCCTAAGAATATACATATAGATGATGTAGATTTAAAATTCGCACAAACACTTTTATCTTTTCCAAAAGAAATTGGTACAAATCCAGAAAATAACAAACCAATAACTGCTGCAATCGGCAAATTTGGTCCATATATTTCTTGCAATGGTAAAAATTCTTCTATCGATGGTGGCGTTACAGCTCTCTTCAAACTATCTCTTGAAGAGGCCATAAGGATCTTAAATAAAAAAGACAACAACACTCTTGGTCAATACAAAGATAAAGATATTGCTGTAAAACAAGGAAAATTCGGTCCTTACATAAAATATGATAATCAAAATATTAAAATTCCTAGAACTGTAGATTCTGCTAATCTCACATTAGAAGAAGCAACAAAACTAGTCGAAAATCATCTAAAAAAATAAACTACTTACTACGATTTTCTTTACCCAATAAAATGTACAGTATTTTATCTTCTAGAGTTTTTGCCCCATCCCTTGACAACCTTGAATTATTACTCATCATCGCAAATGCATATTTAGAGCCATCAGGAGGTAAATAATAACCAGCTAACGCAGAAACGCCTCTAAAAGTTCCAGTTTTTGCATAAACAAACTGACCATAGTCACCCTGAATACCACGAGACCTTAATGTACCATCCCCGCCATACTGTGGTAAAGCACCAATAAAATAAGATCTAATCTTTTTATTATTATATGCAGCTTTTAATAATTGCACGACAGCCTTAGGGGTAACTAAATTATATCTTGATTCACCAGAGCCATCATATATAGCGACATCTCCATTGCTTATGCCAATCTTTTCCAACATATTCTGTAACAACACTCTACCATCTTCATCATTTCCTGGTTTTCCTGTATTCAATGCTGCCATATATTTGAATAATGTAGCAGAGCTTATATTACACGATTCTAATAATACTGTTTTTAATATGTTGTTTACTGGCGTTGAAAGATGTTTGTACAATATTTTATTATTTTTGGTCTGACCAATTTCAACATTACCATACAAAGCAATGTCCGAATCTTTCAGCGCTTGTTTAATATACTGCTTGATCATGAATTTCGTGTCTTGCAATGCAAAATTTAATCTTATTTCTTTTGGTAAATTATCAAACATACAACCATAAACTTCGTAGGTATTATTCCCTATATACCTTGATTTATAAGGACATTCCTGCGATCTAGGTTTTACGGTTTCGACTTTATTTAGTATATTAAGAACATATGGTCTATCAATTCTTAGTTGTGCAAGATTGCCATTCTTATCAGATGGCTTCATCCACGCCTCAGAAGTATTTTTATCAATAATTACCGCATTTTTTGGTGCCGCATAGTAGAAAGGATTATCATCCCAAGTAAAACCACCAGGAGATGTAGCATTCTCATCAAAGAAACTATTATCAATCACAACATTACCATGTATGGTTTTTATTCCCAAAACCTTAAAAGACTCTACTAATTGTAGATATGTAAGAGTAGGATCACCATAAAATTTAATATATAAATCAGAATGAAGTTGACCATCTTTTATCGTTGATGGGTCAGCAAAAAAGATAGTTGGAATTTGATATTCTGGGCCAAGATATTTAAGTGCCGCATACGCTGTAAAAACTTTTGCGACACTTGCTGGCATAAAAAATCTATTAGCATGCAAAGCAAATTTCTCTTTGCCAGTATCAAGATTCTCAATATAAACTCCCAAGTTTAAATCACCTGCATTAATACTCTTGACCCGCTCTTCCACAAGTTGTAAAATGCTAGACTTCGGTTCTGCATCAGCAGAAAAAATTAACAATACATTTAATAAAACAAAGATTAATTTATTGATCATATAAAATTTCTTGTTAAGAATTAACTCTATAATTATAGCATACTCAAAATAATGCCTTTTATCAAACATGACAATGGTTACTATCTAAATATCAAAGTTACCACTAATCACTCTGCTAACAAGATAGGAGAGATAATAACTATAAACAACAAAAAATATCAAAAAATTTTTATTAAAGAAATTCCACACAAAAATAGTGCAAACCAAGCGTTGATAGAGATTTTAGCAGAAAAACTTCATATCCCAAAATCAACCATTACTATTAAAGCTGGTAAAATATCAAAAATAAAGTTAATCTACATAGAAAACATAGGCAACGATAAAATAGACTTCAAATAAATTATGACAGATAAGACAAAATTATTCAAACAATGCATGGGTAAGTTCACTACAGGTATTACTGTAGTTACTACTCAGACAGAGACCAATAAGCTTGGAGTCACAATAAATTCTTTTAATTCTGTATCTCTAAACCCATTACTTATATTATTTAGTTTAAAGAAACAATCTTGTCACTATCAACACTTTCTCCAGTGCAAGAACTTTACTGTTAATATCCTAAGTAACTCACAAGAAAAATATGTAAACTTATTTGCGAGTCATAATATAGATACTTGGTCTCATGTAGAGTTAGACACAAAAAATCCAATCACAAATTCACCAGCACTAAAAAATTGCTTGGCTTTCTTAGAATGCGAAATATATGCAAAATATGACGGTGGAGATCATACAATTATAGTAGGAAAAGTGATCAACTTAATCAATAACGAGAATAATAACCCTTTAGTTTATTATAGGGGAGAGTTTTTGACATACGGGAACTAGATGACCACACCTAAAGCCTTTTATATACCAGCAGATAAAATTTTTTTAGAAGAACTTGCATTAGGAATCCTTAGTAGATTTAATAATATCTCAGAAATTTCAATTTTACTCCCTTCCCATCGCAGTTGTATTGAGTTTGAAAAAATCTTAGTCCGACATATTAAAGAAACAATCTTATTACCACAAGTAATTCCTATTGGAGAATTAGGCAAAGAACTCCAGTTAATGGAGTATGTAAACATTGAGAATACAAAAAAACATTTGTCAGAATTTGAGCACATTTTCTACCTAACAAATCTCATCCACCAAACAACTAAAAAGAAAATTAACTATACTCAGGCTTTAGATATTGCGATAAGCATATCAGATATAATTATTAGATTTACAAGAAATAATATCTCTCTCAATACAATAAAAACCCTTGATTTTCCTGATGTAGCAGAGCATATAGAGGAAATTATAGAATACTTAGATATCATCGCTAAAGAATGGCCTTTACTTTTAGATAAGCACAATACAGTTGATTTTCTCAATGATCGCAATATTTATATTGAATATTTAATCCGAAAATGGCAAACAACTCCACCTAAAACTCCTATTATTGCGGCTGGATCAACAGGAAGTATCCAAAGCACATCAAACCTTATCCGCACACTATCAATAACTCAAAATTGTTTTGTAGTTCTAAAAAGCACTGGCTTTAATATACAAAATACTAATTGGAATAATATCAACGAACATCACCACAACTTTCTTACCAAACAACTTATACAAAAAGTAGAGATTCCAAAACAAGATATTGTTGCATGGCATTTACCAGAAAGTAAAGCAATATCAAAACAAGATTTTATAAACACATTCATGTCATCTGTAGATGCTGTAGAAAATTGGCATAGCTTTATGCTAAATGATCATTTTGATACAGAAAATTTACAAATCATCGAATGTGATAACCTTCAAGAGGAAGCCACACTAATAACAATAAGAATTAGAGAGTTATTAGAACAAAACCCTGACAGTAATATAGCGATCATTACTAATAATACCGACCTCGTACAAAGAATCTTAATTATTGCAAAAATCTGGAACATAAACATCTCTAACTCATTTGGCACATATCTCAACTCTACACAAGAGTATAGTTTCATTATTGCTATACTAAATGCCGTCTCTGAAAAATTCTCTCCTACATCTTTGTTATCGCTAATAAAACACCCCATATTTAAGATGAAAATAGAAAATCTTAAAGAAACAATAATAGCCCTAGAAACAAAATATCTAAGAGGAATAGCACGCTATGATAATATCGAACAATTAATTGACATTACAAAAAATAACAATGATTTTCAAATATCAAATCTACTAACGCACGTAGAGCATCAATGTGCTAATCTTATTATCTATGCCACAAAAGCCTCGGTAGATTTTAAAATACTCCTCAAAGAACTTATAACAACATCAGAAAAACTTTCTACCTATGATAACAACATTTTTTTATGGAACAATCATACCGGATATACCCTCCACAAGTGTCTGATTGACATTCTAGAAGCTTCAAATATTGGAACGATTAACTTTCATAATATCCAGACTGTTTTAAGAACTTTAATTCAACACAAAACCGCTGCTGATGATACTAAATCTAATATAAAAATACTCAGTAGCATTGAAAGTCGATTACTTGTTTTTGACCACGTAATTATATCAGGATTAAATGAAGGTGAATGGCCTGCTAAAGCTAAATTTGACCCATGGCTTACTAATGATATGTATAAAAAACTCGGACTACCTTCTCCAGAACAAACAATAGGTCAGGCTGCATATGATTTTTTCTGTCTTTTACAACATCAAAATATATTACTGACAAGATCAATAACACATAACGGCACAACAACAATACCATCAAGATGGTTAGTTAAGATGGAGACTTTAGCCAGGAAAATAGGAGTAATAGATAGTATTAAACCACAAACACATTACTTGAAAAAATGGACAAAACACTTTTTATACAAACCTGATATACAAGACCTGTCTATTCAATATAAGCCAAAACCTTATGCTCTTAATGCTTTACATAAATTATCTGTTACAAAAATAGAAAAACTAATACGAGACCCATATAGTGTCTATGCCTCAGATATTATGAAAATTAAAAAACTAGAAGATGTAGATAAACAACCAGACCAAAAAGACTTTGGCATTTTTATACACTCAGTGGTTGACCAGTTTAATAGGTTTTTTGATACTACCACAGATCACAAAAAATTACTGATCAATATTGCCACTTCTGTACTACAGTCAATTACTGAAAATAAAAACATTAAACATTTATGGCAATTAAAATTAGAAAAAATGTCTGATTGGATAATAAATTTTGAAACCTCAAAAAGACAATCAAAAACAATACAAATATACACAGAAGTAAGCGGAGAAATATTAATCAACAATCATTTAACTTTAACTATGAAAGCTGATCGTATTGAGATAGATCAAGATATGATCACTATAATAGACTTTAAAACAGGAACGATTCCAACACACCAAGATATTAACCAGGGATTTTCACCACAACTACCTTTAGAATCTCTCATTATCAAAAAAGGTAAAACTAAAACTATTGCCCATACAGAAACAAAAAATAAAAATATTCAGCTAATTTATATACAGCTAACACCCGGAAAGAATTTAGGTAAAATTACTTCAATTAATATTACACCTGAAGTTGCTATCGATTATATTGAAAAAAATCTTAGTTCTTTAATAAATCAGTTTAATAGTGGGGCACCATTTTTAATTAGTCCAAGAATAAACAAAGCACCCAAATATAACGATATTGCGCATCTAGAAAGAGAAGACAATTAGATGTCTTTGTCGCGATTATCTTCTTTGGTTGGCCTTAGTTCAAACCATAATGCATTTAAGATTCCAAATACACAAGCAAGCGATGCACCTAAAATCCAAGAGAAATACCACATACTATTTTAATATAAATTATCCTTGTTTTGTTTAATATATTGCTCATCAACTCTACCAAACATTATCTTATATGCCCACGATATATATACTAAAATTATAGGCACAAAAATGATTACTGATAACAACATAATAAATAAAGATAAATAACTACTCGACGCATCCCATACGGTCAAGGAAGCGTCATAATTAAGACTAGATGGCAAAATAAATGGAAACATAGAGAAGCCAACAGTTGAAATAATACCTATAATAGATAATGAGCTACTAATAAACATAGCAAAATTAATTCGTAACAATGAAAATATTACTACAAATAAAGAACCACAAAAACCAAGAATAGGTGCGATTAATAACCATTTGTATTTATAATAATTTAATAACCATCCAGCATCTTGCACTATCACCTTCTTGATAAACGGATTAGATGACAAATCAAAACCATTAATATGAGATATTACATACCCTGGCATTTTATTAATCATAACACCGCCAAGAAAAAATAATAGCATTGTGATCAATGGTACAATGCACGAAATGCGGATACTTCTTTCATATACTTTAGATTTTGTTTTCATCGACAAGAAAGTAGCCCCCTGAACCACAATCATAGCACAACTTAAACCACCACATAATAAGGTAAAAGGACTAAATAAATCAAGAAACCTTACTTTATTATCTAGATACATAAATTCATTAAATGAAAAACTAATACCTTGAAGTAAATTTCCAACTGCAACACCAAAAACTATAGTAGGAATAAGGCCACCACAAAATAGCGCCCCATCCCAAACATTTCGCCACAACACATTATCTATTTTACTTCTAAAATCAAAACCCACCGGTCTCAATATCAACGCAACTAGCACCAAAAAAAGTGCGATATACATTGTTGAGAATGCTACAGAATAAACGTATGGCCATGCAGCAAAAGTTGCACCACCACCCAGAATAAACCAAACTTGATTGCTTTCCCATGTTGGCCCTACAGAATTTAATAACACCCTCTTTTCTATATCATTATGAGCTACAATCGGTAGCAGAGTACCAACACCTAAATCAATACCACCCATCACTGCAAAACCTATAAAAATAAACCCCAATAGTAACCACCAGATTACCCTTAATGTTTCGTAGTCTACAAACATTAGTTTTTCCATGTTTAACCTTTACTTATACTTTCTTTAGGTCCTTGCTTTATTTGTTTTATTATCAACTTAATATCTACAAATAATAAACCAGTATATAACACAAAAAACCCTATTAAACTACCAAGGACATGACTTGCATCTACTGAAGAGCCACCCATAAAAGTTGGTAATATCCCATAAATTATCCAAGGTTGTCTACCACATTCCGCTACTATCCAACCAAATTCAGAGGCAATCCACGGTATCGGTAAAGATATAAAACATAATTTTAAAAGCCAAGTTTTACTAAATTCTCTACGCAGATTCATATAATAGAAACTTATAGACATTAGCACCAACATAAAGACACCACATAACACCATAATTCTAAAGGCAAAAAATAACGGCAAAACCGTAGGTACCGTGTCTAATGCAGCCTTATCGATATCTAGCTCAGTAGCATTTAATATGTCACTCCGATACTTATGCAATAATAATGCAAACCCCATATACTGAAAATTATGTTTTAAAAACTCTATATCTCGCTCTTTATTATCACTCTTACCACTCTTTAATCTCTTGAGTACAGCATATTGCTTTAAACCATCTTTAATCATTGTTTTAGAATCTTGCACCAACTCTTTAATCCCTGGAATTTCTGTATCTAAACTTCTAGTACCTATAATTCCCATTACAAATGGTATTTGAATCGCATATTTTGTTTCCATCAATTTTTGATCTGGATATCCTATCACAGTAAAACTAGCTGGCGCTTTCTCTGTTTCCCACATTCCCTCCATTGCGGCCATTTTCATTTTTTGATTTTCACCATCTCGATATCCACTTTCATCTCCCAGAACCAATACCGACATGATTGATAACAGACCAAAACTCGTAGCAACAATTATAGAACGTTTTGCAAATTCGACGTGTTTCTTAGACAACAAAAAATATGCACTAATTGATAAAACAAAAATTGCACCTGTAACATAAGAAGCACTGATAGTATGTACAAATTTAGCTTGAGCAACGCTACTTGTAATAATTTCATATAAAGACGACACTTCCATACGCATCGACTCAGGATTAAACGTTGCACCCACTGGATAATTCATCCAAGCATTAGCAATTAATATCCACAAGGCAGATAGATTAGCACCAATTGCCATCAAGCTAGTGCATATTAAATGACCAACTTTACTTAAGCGATCCCAACTAAAGAAAAATAACCCCACAAAAGTACTTTCTAAGAAAAATGCCATCAAACCTTCAATGGCCAGGGGTACACCAAATATATCACCAACATAATGAGAGTAATAACCCCAATTAGTACCAAACTGGAACTCCATGGTAATACCTGTAGCTACACCCATGGCAAAATTAATACCAAAGATTTTACCCCAGAACTTTGTCATATCGCGCCAAATAACTTTCCCTGTCATTACATATACACTTTCCATAATAACAAGTAGTACTGCGAGACCGATGGTTAGAGGTACAAAAAGAAAATGATAAATCGCCGTAACAGCAAATTGCAATCTAGATAATTCTATAACGCCACTAGCTATATTCATTGTAAATAATCTTATTGTTTATTCTGTGTATTTTCTTAGTGACTTTATCAACATTAGAAAAAAAGAGCAAATATAAACAGGTTATAAGCAACACTTTGATAACAATTACAATAGTAATTTGATAAAGAAGCTTACTCTTAATCTTAAAACAGACAATAGATAAAATTAAAAAGAATAACCCAACATACAAGATAAGAACAGAATACATACTACAGTGCACGGTTTGGTGGAGATGAGCGGAATCGAACCGCTGGCCTTCTGCGTGCAAAGCAGACGCTCTACCAACTGAGCTACATCCCCTTACAGATATCTCTGTTTTAGTTTATATTTAAACTGTACCGAATAACTAATATCTAAAATTATCTCAAATAACAAGAAATTTTTTGTTTATTCCTTTAAAAAGTCACTTAAAATACACAAAGAAAATATTTGCTAAGTTTATATATTACACTATAACACTTAGATGATCTGATGAAATTGACTTTAATTATGGAAAATATCTTGCAAATTTCTAGCTTTCTTTCGCAGTATATACTTTTGTTACTACCTTTATCATTATTTTCATCAGCCCTAATTTCATTTGCACTAATATTTATATTTAAAAAATTAAATATTCTAGATGTTCCTAATACTAGAAGTAACCACAAAACTCCTATTCCAGTAGGTGGAGGCATCGCAATTGTAATAACAACATTATGGACTTTGTTCCTGACATTTTTTAACCAAACCACCGAAAGCCAAATTAAATATTTATTCTTATCTATCATCATCATTGCTTTTATTTCTTTTATTGATGACCTAAAAAGCCTAAAAGTAAGAACAAGAATTCCATTTCACATCATCGCAATAATTTTATTGTTAAAATCATTACTATTCCCACAGCATGATATTTATATGTTCATTACACTAATAGTCGGAATATTTTTCTTTATAAATTTTTATAATTTTATGGATGGCATAGATGGTTCAGCAGCATCAGAAGCCATTCATATAGGTATGAGCATCATACTCCTATACGCCTTTGACAGCTTTATACCGCAAGAACTACTGATTGTCTCATTAGTTCTTGTTGGCGCAAGCTTAGGCTTTGCTATTTTTAACTGGCATCCTGCCCAAATATTCCTTGGTGACGTAGGCAGCATCTCACTTGGAGTGATATGCGCATGGCTTTTATTAAATTTAGCTTTATATAAATATCTAGCGGCGGCTATTATTATTCCGCTATATTACATCGCCGATAGTACCTTAACTATTACAAAAAGACTATTACAAGGTAAAAAGATTTGGCAAGCGCATTCAGAACATTTTTTTCAGAAAGCTGTAAGAAAAGGCTTATCTCATGCAAAAGTAACAAGAAAAATAATACTAATAAATTTCATTTTATGCATACTAAGCATTATATCTATTTACTATCCTATACTAGCATTAACTGCTAGCCTACTAGTCGTAGGAATGCTTTTGTATCATTTTCAGAAAGCCTAACTAGACAATTCCTGTTCAATTGTCACCATGTCGATTACACCATTAAATTTTTTACCATTAATGATAAATGTAGGCGTTGAATTAACTTTAAGATTATTTTGAGCATATTCTCTGATTTTGATAACTCTATCTTCTAAACCTTTATCTTCTAGACATTTTTTTATCATATCACCATCAACTCTACCAAGCTTTGCAATTACTTCTAATATTTCCGAATAACTTGAAGTCTCAACAGACCAGTTTCGTTGTGTTCTAAACAAAACTTTTAAAAAAACTTCTTTCTTATCTTCGGGTACACATAAAGAAATTGCTCCAGCTTTTAAGTCTACGGGTTTTATAGGAAAATTTCTAAATATAAATTTTACTTTTTTAGTTTTTAAATACTTCTCCTCAATCTTAGGAAAAACATTAGCATGAAAATATCCACATAAAGGGCAACTCAAAGATGAGTATTCGATAATAACATTTGGCGCATCATTATCACCTATTACTATATCATCGGCCATAGGCATTAAATGAATTGCATCTACCTTTTTAGCCAGAGCAAAATGTGTATACAAGAAAATAATGACAAAAAAAACAATTCGCATACTTTACATTGATGGTAATGTTACGCCGCGCTGCTTCATGTATTTCCCGGCTTTATCTAAATAAGAAGTTAAGCATTGCTTATCTCCTTTTAAGAAAATAAACTGACAAGCACCCTCATTAGCATAAATCTTGGCTGGCAATGGAGTTGTATTTGAAAATTCTAAAGTTACATGGCCTTCCCACTCTGGTTCTAAAGGAGTAACATTAACTATAATACCACAGCGTGCGTAAGTTGATTTGCCAACACAAATAACCAATACATCTCGTGGAATCCTAAAATATTCTACGGTTCTAGCCAAAGCAAAACTATTTGGAGGAATAGTGCAAACTGGCCCAGAGCGGTCAACAAAACTATGGCTAACAAAATCTTTAGGATCAACAACCGCAGAATCTATATTAGTAAAAATCTTAAATTCATCTGCAACTCTTGCATCATAACCATAAGAAGATAAACCATAAGAAATTATTTTATGATCATCTTTTGTATAGCGAACCTGAGATTCCTCAAAAGGCTCGATCATATTATGTTTTTTTACTAACTCCACAATTGTAATATCAGACAAAACACTCATTAATATTCCCTTATTTTTTATTACTTAAATCTATAAAGAATACAGAACCCGGTCAATGAGATTTCAAAGAGAACTATGTTTTTTTTCGTTTGTAAGTTTCTTGTGACCTTGTTGTTTTCTTCTAGCCATATTCTGTTTTAATAGATCAGCTCTGTGTTCTGGTGTTTTATAATGTGGTTTTTTACTTTTTTTATCTTCTAACATAATAAAATGATTGAATTAAAGCATAACAAATATATAAATTATCTACTATATAGATGCAACTGTTTAAAAATCATCATATGTTTTAGCCGCCATAGCTCAGTGGTAGAGCGCATCATTGGTAATGATGAGGTCGCAAGTCCGATTCTTGCTGGCGGCACCATACTAGCAGCCACTTGCTTCCATCAACTTATTTTTGATAATTCCTTTCTCCACATGCCCTATAAATGATATAAACAATGTTATAGCTCTTTATATATCAATATATCGAAAAAACTAAGATTGCTTAGAGTTGGCTAAGTCCAAAACAGGTGAGTTTTGTTATGTTTATCGTATAAATAGTGTGTCCATAGTTCAGTTGATAGATATTTTTAATGGAAATCAAAACCATCGGTTCAATTAAGTTCTACCAAAACTAAGTGTATCTTTATTAAAAATATTTTAAGATTACTTAATAATTAATAAAAAGTATATGTGACAAGTTACTTAACGCTAGAAGATTTTCCTGCAGTAAAAAAAGTAAAAGAAGCTAACCATGCCTGTGAAAAAAATGCATTACAATCATTCACAACGAATGACTATCTTGCACAAGCATTATGCACCGGGATTCAAACAGAAAATTTATCTTCTCCAGAAGTACAAAATGTTTTTAGCGCTCTGTATCAATGTAATATTCAGCATTTGACTGAATTTTTCGATGTATCCAGAGATACAACTGGAACACCTCACACACACATGAAAAAACCTATGGATACTGCTAGATCTTACTCTTTTTATACCACTTATGCCAATGGTGAAACAATTAGCAAAGAACATGTTTCTGAGTCATTTTCCTCGCTATACCATAAACTAGATGACCAGCAAGATGCTGAAATGCATGGCATGATTAAAGATCTATGTGCAAATTTTGGAATACATGTAGAGTTATAATATTAGATATAATAGGAAAGTGGGTCTTGTATTATCCACTTTTCTATGTTGCATTGCAATGCTTCTTTAAAAAATCTAAATACTTTATTATTTGCTTAAAAAATTATTTGGATATTTTTTGTGTCAAACTAATTTCTAACCACCAAGTTAAAGTTTTAAATCAGTTAATTTCATCTACCTCCCACAGACCACTCTCTGCAACAAAAGAAGTACTGCCTAGGTTTTCTCTACTATTATCTAATCTCATTACTGGTGAAAAGCTATCAGGCTCTTCGGGAATAACATCTACAACTTCTACTACTAACCCTGGGTTGTTATGGCGATAAAAAAGATTAAAAAGCTCTAATACCTCTCTGCATAATTGTGAGTCAGGTTGAAGATTGACATCCAAATATTGAACTCTTCTAGCTAACTGATCTGCTCTTTCGTTTTCATAAGCCATAAACAAAGGGTTGGCACCATAGTATAGTAAGATACCTACAAAATGAAGTGGATTTAATCTATTATGTACAGCAATATGTAGTAAGGTTGTACCTTCGATCTCAAAATTAAGATCTATTCCTCTGTTTTGTGGTCGGGCTAAAAACTCTTCTAAAGCTTGATAGTCAGAGAATACAACCATGCTATACAGCAGTTCCTGTGTTTCATTAGGCATAAATTCCTCTTGTAATGCAAAGAAAAATATCATCTTTCATCAAAACCTACAAGCCCTTCTTTTTCATAAAACTTTATTTTATTTACTTTTATTTAACAATACCAGAATATGAAGTAAAAAAGCATTGACAGCAACATCACAATGCGAGAACATTATAAGTATAGAGGTATAGCTTTACAAGCAGGGGGAATATGTCAAAGTTAGATTTTTTGATAGAAAGATGCAAATCTTTAGGAAGAATCACGGCCGCTATTGTAGATCCCCGTTCAGACGTGGCACTTACTGGCGCACTTACATCTTATGAGCATGGTATCTTAAACCCTGTCTTAGTAGGACCAAAAGCTGAAATAAAAAAAATCGCTAAGGAAAATAATATTAATATTGAACGCTTGAAAATTGTTGATGCAGAGAATGAGATAGAGGCAGCAGCAAAATCAGCTCAACTAGCTAGCACTGGAGAAGTGCACTGTTTGGTTAAAGGTAGCTTACATACAGATATCATGATGCATGCGGTGCTTCAACCAGAATATAATTTACGCACCACTAATTTAATTAGCTCATGTGGACTACTTGATGTTCCAAGTTACAATAGACTTATCTTCCTGACAGACATGGTAATGAATATCCTACCAACGCTAGATCAAAAAGTTCACATCATTAATAATGCTGTTGAAATGGCGATAGCTCTTGGTTGGAGTATGCCTAAAGTATCGATAGTATCTGCGGTAGAAACTATTAACCCCAAGATACAAACCACTTTAGATGCTGCCGTCTTATCAAAAATGGCAGATCGTGGACAAATTAAAAACTGTGTTATTGACGGCCCTATAGATTTAGACATTTCTATATCACCTCAATCAGCAAAAACAAAACACTTTAAATCTCAAATTATGGGCAATGCTGATATATTATTATTACCAGATTTAGAAGCAGCAAATATCATGTATAAAACTCTTGTATTCATGGCTAATGCCACTGCAGCAGACGTGATTTTAGGTGCCAAGATTCCAATAGTAGTAACAAGCCGTTCAGATGACGAAAAAACTCGTTTATTATCAGACGCGGCGGCGGCATTAATTGCACATAGCAAGGTTAAGGCATGAGCACAGGAATCATCATTCTAAATCTAGGTTCGACAAGTCTCAAATTTTCTTTATTTGAAGTAAAAAATTCTGAACTCTTAAAAGTGGCAACAGGAGGGTTTACTGGCATACCTTCAAGTGTTACAATGGTGCTAAAAGATGCGCAAGGCAATGTCTTACAAAACCCTGATTTTGATGTAAAACAAAACATTACACATGAGCTCGCCTTAAGCTTATTGATAAAAACACTACAAAGTAAATTCTCATCTTTAAATATAGATTATGCTGGTCATAGAATAGTTTTTGGCGGCGAGAAATACACAAAAGCGATACGATTAGACAATGATAGTTTAGACTATCTAGAAAGTTTAAGTAAAATTGAGCCAACACATCAATATTATGAAGTGATGGGAGCTAGAATTGTAGCCAAAGCCTTTCCTAAAATAAAACAAAGCGCAACTTTTGATACATCTTTCCATAGAACGATGCCAGAAGTAGTGGAGTTTTACCCTGTACCCCAATCCATAACAGCTAAAGGTGTCCGCCATTGGGGATTTCACGGCATTTCCTATGATTACATCAGTCGGCAAGTAGCCAAAATAATTCCCGACGCCAGAAGAGTCATAGTAGCCCACTTAGGTGGCGGAGCAAGTTTATGTGCCTTACTAGACGGAAAGAGCATCGATACAACAATGCAGTTTGGTGCAATTACTGGTCCACCAATGGCTACACGCTCAGGTGATTTTCCTGTTGATGCAGCTTTTTATCTAATAAAACAATGTGGATACACAGCAGAATCATTAGAAGCAGAGCTAGAAAAACACAGCGGTTTATTGGGCGCCTCTGGTGGCCTATCTGATAACATGCATATACTAGAAGAAAGCACAGATGTGAATGCTAAAAAAGCCTTGGCTTATTTCGACTATGCAGTCTTAAAATACATAGGATCTTATACCGCAATTTTAGGTGGTTTAGATGCTTTAGTGTTCACGGCTGGTATTGGCGAAAATGATTTTAATTTCCGTGAACGTATTTGTAAAAAACTTAAGTATTGCGGCATCGAAATCGATGAAATAGAAAATAAAAAAGCTGTTGGCATCACAAAAAAGATTAGCACACCTAAATCTAGTGCTTCTGTATATGTCATTCCAACTAACGAAGAACTCATGATAGCACTCAATGTAGTAGAGCTATTTAATTTGATAAAAAAGGAATAATTACCATGTTATACCCATTCTTAAACCAATCTCTAACAGCTATGAATAAGCAATTCTCTGATTACATAGCTGATTTCAACCAGCGCTGCATTCTTTACACTGACGTAATGAGACAACGTGGTAACAAACAAATTGATATCACCAATCATAAAGGTACAACCGTACTGAGTTTTGAATTTGAAGTGATATTAGATGGCTTAACCTTCGAGAGACCAATTAACTACTGGTTAGCAAAAATAAAAGCCCCTGCAGGGGTGGTAACTAATGACAAAAAACGTCCTTTTGTTATACAAGATCCTCGAGCCGGTCAAGGACCCGGTATCGGTGGAATGAAAAAAGATAGCGAAATAGGAGATGCATTACGCAATGGACATCCAGTATATTTTGTTGGCTTCAATAACACTCCAGTTGAAGGACAGACATTTGAAGACATTATAAGTGGACAACTGAATTTCTATCTACAGATTGCAGAGATACATAAAGACAGTCCAAAAATGTGTGCAATTGGCAATTGTGCGGCTGGATACTTAACCATGTTTAGCGCTATGCAACGCCCAGATATTTTTGGTCCAATTATTATCGCTGGCTCACCACTCTCTTACTGGAATGGAGTACGTGGTACTAATCCAATGCGCTATAGTGGTGGCTTATGTGGAGGATCTTGGATTCTATCATTGCTTGGTGATATTGGCGGAGGAAAATTCGATGGATCTTATTTAATCGAAAATTTTAATAATCTAAACCCAGCTAACACCTTATGGTCAAAACAATACAACTTATTTGCTGCTATTGATACAGAAGCAGAAAGATATTTAGAGTTCGAAAAATGGTGGGGAGACTTTATTCAGTTTAATACTGAAGAGATAAAATGGTTAGTTGACAACCTGTTTGTAGGAAACAAACTAACTACAGGCCGCCTGATTACAAAAAGCGGTATAGTGCTAGATCCAAGAGCTATAACCTCGCCAATCATTACCTTTGTTTCCAGCGGAGATAATATTAGCCCCCCTGCACAATCTGCAGGATGGATCGCAGATTTATATCATGACGAAGATGAGATTCGTCAAAGCGGCAAAACAATAATTTACTGTCTAAATCATAAAGTAGGACATCTGGCAATTTTTACCGCTAGCAAAGTTGGTAAAAGAGAAAATGAGGCATTTGTAGAAAATATAGACTCAATGGACATAATGTCACCAGGACTATATGAATTAGTCATTGATACACCAGATGACCAGAAAGACATAGGGAAAATAAAATCACATTATGAACCTCGCACTATTAAAGATATAAAAGCCCTAGGTTGGAATACTTGCGATGATGATCGCGCCTTTGCAACTGTTGCAAAAGCTTCAGAAACAATGAGTAATATCTATGATCTGATGTTTCATCCGGTATTCAAAACTTTTTCGTGTTCAAGAGTAGCAGATACAATGAAAAATATGTTACCTCTACACCTTAGTTATACTTTATTTGCCGATGCTTATAATCCGTGGTTAAAGTTTGTATCCGAAATGAGTAATTCAGTAAAACAGGCTCGCGCCCAAATTGTACCAGATAATTACTTTTTAAAGCTACAACAACAATATTCAGATGAAATCATAAAGTTCTTGCAATCTTATTCGCAAAACCTCTCTTTAAATCAAGAAAGAATATTCTTTGATCTTTGGACAAATCCTATAATACAAAAATTATTGGGAACAGACAAAGAAAAACCACGTCTTACTCCTTCCATGATTCAAGCAGGACGTAATTTTATTATTCAAAATACATTACACCGCATTAAAGCAAATCTTGTCGTGACAAATAATGTACAAGCACTTTATAGAATAGTCCGTCTGATTATTGAATTCCGCAAAAATAAGATTATTCCAGAACTACTAGTACGCACTTTAGTAGCTGAAGCAAAAAAAATGGAGCCTACATGGAGCGACAATCAAATTCATGAAATTATTCGTGACCAAGCTCTTGTAGTTTCACATGATCCTGAGGCTGCAATATTAGCACTCAAGAATTACTTCAACCAAAATAAAAATGGCATAGCAGTCATGACTGTTATTAGTGAAATAAGCGATAAGCTCGGTGGAGTAAGTCAACAAGATGTCAAAGAAGCTGTGAATGAGTTAATAAAGAAATTAGGTCTTTAGCAAGTAAGATGAGAATGTAAAAACTTACCTTGCGAAATATTTTATTTTTTCTCCAATTTACTAAGAAACTCTTCAAAATCTTTTGCTTCTGAAAAATCATGATATACAGAAGCAAATCTAACATAAGCAACTTGATCTAATTTTGCTAAAGCCATCATTACAGCTTCGCCAATCTTCTTGCTTTTCACTTCACTTTCGCCAGATTGTTCGATATCTTTAATAATATTATCTACAAGCAATTCAATTTGATCATTATCAATATCCCTTTTGCGTACTGCTACATAAATAGCTTTTAATAATTTATCGCGATCAAACAACCGTTTATGACCATCTTTTTTGATAACTATTATTTCTCTATGCTCTATTCTTTCATGAGTAGTAAATCTAGAATCACATTTTGTACAATACCTACGACGCTTTACAAAACGTCCATCGGCGCTTTGACGTGAGTCTTTTACTTGCGTATCATCAGTTAAACAAAATGGGCACCTCATTCTAAACCTCTTCTCTAGTAAATTGGATATTTCTTACATAAATCTTGAACTCTACCTTTCACTTCTTGTTCGACACTACTGTTATCCGAACCTCTCTCTAAACCATCAAAAATATCAGAAATCAAATTGCCGATATATTCGAAATCTTTAGTATTAAGTCCCCTGCTAGTTAATGCTGGAGAACCTAGTCTAATCCCTGACGTAATAAACGGCGACCTCATTTCTCCTGGAACTGTATTTTTATTACAAGTAATACCAGCCCTATCCAAGCTTGCATCAGCATCTTTTCCTGTGAAATTCTTATCTTTTAAATCAACCAAGATTAAATGACAATCTGTACCACCTGTCACCAACTTATATCCACGTGCTGTAATAGCCGCACCCAGAGCTTGTGCATTTTCTATAACGCTCTTAGAATAAACTTTAAACTCTGGTAAAAGAGCCTCTTTAAAAGATACAGCTTTTGCTGCAATTATATTCATCAAAGGCCCACCTTGAATTCCAGGAAAAATTGCCGAATTAAGCTTTTTAAACAGCTCTTGATTGTTAGACAAAATCATTCCGCCTCTTGGGCCACGCAAAGTCTTATGAGTAGTAGTTGTAACGATATCAGCAAAATCAATAGGAGATGGATAAAACCCAGAAGTAATTAAACCGGCATAATGAGCTATATCCGCTAGTAAATAAGCACCCACAGAGTCAGATATCTCTCTTGATCTTTTAAAGTCTATTTTTCTTGGATAAGCCGATGCTCCAACGATAATAAGCTTCGGTTTATGTTCTTTTGCAACCGCTGCAAATTTATCATAATCAATAAATCCAGTATCTGGATTTACACCATATTGTACCGCATTAAACCATCTCCCGGAAAGGTTAGGAGCTGCACCATGAGTGAGGTGACCACCTTCATTTAATGACATACCTAGTATTGTATCACCAGGATTAAGCAAAGAAAAAAAGACTGCTTGATTTGCTTGAGAACCAGAATGTGGCTGTACATTAGCATATTCGCAATTAAATAAAAGCTTTGCACGCTCAATTGCCATTTCCTCGACTTCGTCAGCAAACTCACACCCACCATAATATCTTTTATTAGGATAACCTTCGGCATATTTATTTGTCAGCACATTAGAAATAGCATCAAGCACTGCCTTACTCACTATATTTTCTGAAGCTATCAGTTCGAGAGTGTTTCTCTGCCTTTCTAACTCTCTTTCTAAAGAAGCATGTATATCTGGATCAGTATCTCTAATGGTGTTTTCAAAAAATCGCTTCATTCATCTACTCAGTATAAAATTCTTTACCTATTTCTATCTTAGCTCGCCCTTTATTTTCACGCCACAAATTTGTATCTCTCAAAGAATATATACAACCACAATATTCTTGTTTATAGAAATTCTCGCGTTTTGAGATCTGATACATTCTTTCAGAGCCGCCATATTTACGCCAGTTATAATCCCAATATGACACATTCTCATATCTTGATGCTGCCCTGTGACCAGCCTCATTAATTTGGTCCATATCTTTCCATCTAGATAAGCCTAGACTAGTTGTAAAATATGAAAACCCATGTTCATAAGCATATAACGCCGTTCTTTCAAATCTCATATCAAAACACTTTGTGCATCTTTCGCCGCGCTCTGGTTCATTCTCAAGACCCTTGATTCTCTTGAACCAATCTTGAACATCATAATCTGCATCAATAAATTCTATATTATACTTTTTGGCATATCTAATATTTTCATCTTTGCGAAGATTATATTCTTTTAAGGGATGAATATTAGGATTATAAAAAAATATCGTTAAACCTATGTTATTAGCAAGAATTTGCTCAATTAATTCACCAGAACAAGGGGCGCAGCAACTGTGCATTAAAACTTTAGCACTGGCATCAGGAATTGTTAACTCAACCTTTTTTTCTATCATTTACACCAAAGCTTTGCGATATGTTTCTTTGTAATACTTTAAGGTAATTAAAGTTAGAACCACAAACAAAATGATATACATAGCTATCGAATCAGTTCTAATATTTGTGACCAACCAGGTAGCAACCAAAGGTGCTGTTCCACCAAATAACGCTGCCGATAAATTATAAGATAGCGCCACACCAGTGAATCTAACTCTGGTAGGGAATAACTCTACTAATACCGCTGGAATTGGCCCCATATAAGCACCAACTAATATAGCAAAGATCACTTGTGATACTATTGCCATATTAAAATTACCTAAATGCAATAACCAGATTATAGGATAGATAAATAAAACAATACCATAAGCCGAGTATCTCATTACTTTCTTTCTACCATATATATCAGAAAAATAAGCACTGATAGGTAAAATAATGATCAATATAGATAAACTCATCAAATTTATATTAAGTGCTTCGTTATAAGAAAACCCCATATATTTTGACATATATGACTGAATAAAAATTGTCAAACTATAGAAAGGTACAGTAACTGTAAGATAAAGACCAATAGCTATAAATAGTGGAGGTAAATATTCATTAAAAATCTCACGCACAGGTTTTTGTGATAAACTCTTCTTTTCTTTTGCTTTTATATATATAGGACTTTCACGCAAGCCCAATCTGACGTATATACCTATTATTGCAATAACAATTCCTATCAAAAATGGAATGCGCCACCCCCAGGTTTCAAAACTCTCTACAGGCATACATTTTGATACTAAAATGGCGACAACAGAACCAAGTAACATTCCAAGCACCAAACTAATCATACTGACGCTACCAATTAACCCTCTTTTGTTCATTGGTGAATATTCAACCAAGAATGCTATACAACCACTAAACTCGCCGCCAATTGATGCACCTTGTATCAAGCGAATCAAACATAAAATGATAGGAGCCCATATACCAATCTGGTCATAAGTAGGCAATACACCTATTAATGCTGTTGGTAAAGCCATCATTAATATAGAGACTACTAAAGACACTTTTCGACCATATCTATCACCAATATACCCAAAAATTATCCCACCTATAGGCCTCATCAAGAAACCTGTAGCAAAAATTGTGTATGTGGCAACCATTCCTACATAAGAATCGTGTTGTGGAAAAAATAACTTACTTAAAATTACAGCAAACTGACCAAATAATGCAAAATCATACCATTCCAATGCGTTACCTATCATACACGCAGCGATTACTTTTTTCATAAGACCTCCTTTAGATCACCTTAATCAAGAGTTAATTTGTTCATTATATATTTTGGATAACATTTATATTGTTGACATAAGCTAAGGATTTGTATTTTATCTTTTTTTTGTATGTTTTTATGAATCCCATTTCCAAGAACCAACAAAGAATCTATGCGTTGATCATGAGCACCCTTTATATCCGTACCTACCGCATCCCCTACAGCCAACATACTTTTTAAAGAACCATTTTTTGATAAAATAAAATCATATACGCCTTTATAAGGTTTACCAAAATAAATTACATCTCCACCTAATTTTTCATACCGCATTGCATAATAACCAGGTGTATAGAATTTTGTCTGCCCGTGAAAAACTTCAAGATCAGGATTAATACAGACCGCACGAATCCCTCTTTGAACAGCCTCTATCATTATATCTTTCCAAACTCCCATATCTTGAGTTTGATCGCTTAGAGTGATTAACAAATAATCAGCATCAGCAAGATTATCAGACACCCGAATATTAAACCCCTCTAATACTGTACTATCATTTCCTATTAAGAAAAACTTCTGTAATCCATATTCACTTGTAGACAGCAAATGAGAAAAATATTCTCCGGAAGTAATTATGTCATTTACTTCTAGATCTAAACCACATTTAGCTAATCTTTCTTTCGAGACAATCGAACGACGAGGAGAGTTAGATAAAAACTTGACAGTTTTATTACAACGACGTAATTCACTTAAAACCAACAAAAACTCTGGGAAAATAGAGTTACCATCATAGATGGTTCCCCAAAGATCAAAAATAAAGGTATCGTAACTAGGCATGAGAGTTCTAACGCCCTCAATATCTACAAAACTATGCATTAGGTGTTTTATTAATGATAACTTCCTTAATACGGGAAGCCTTACCACTCAGATTTCTAATATAGTATAGCTTGGCTCTACGAACAACACCACGCTTTATTACTTTGATGCTTTCAATACGAGGCGAGTACAACGCAAAGGTTCTTTCTACACCTTCGCCATCACTAATTTTTCTTACAGTAATAGATGAGCCAATACCACGACTTGTACGAGAAATACACAGACCTTCATATGCCTGAATTCTTTCAGAAGCCCCTTCTATAATTTTTACGTTAACACGTATAGTGTCTCCTGATTTAAAATCAGGCATTTCTTTTCCAGAAGATAATTTCTCTATCTGTTCCTTTTCAAAGGCTTGAACAATATTCATAGCAACTACCATAAATGATTTACATACTGTTTTTTTTCAAGATATAGTGTTTTTTAAAAAATGCAACTTAAAAAGTAACTAGTTCATCTTCTAAGAAACACTTTATAAACCAATAACATTAAAATACTTAATGACAAAAAATATACAGGCATAACGATAAGAGTCCCATTATGCAAGATTCCCATTAACAATGTAAAAAGTGAAATTAAACTATAATAAGTAAACCCAAAAACACTAGATGCTGTACCAACACACCATTTAAAATCAACCAACGCAATTGAAAGAGCGTTGCTTACTGCCAAGACAAAACCAAACATATTTCCAAACTGAGTGAGTATCGTACAAATAATTACAATAGATTTTATCATTACATAATATTGATTAATAAACGCAACAACGCTTAAAATTAAACTGGAAAAAAAGATAATAAAAATTCCTATATATATAATACTTTGACTGCCATACTTAGCCTGCATTTTTTTTGAGTACAGCGCACCAAAAATTGTAGCAAAAGCTGTGAGTACAAACGTCATACCGTACTGCCTAGGCGTTAAACCAAGTTCACTGATTAGATAAAAAGGACCTTCTGCAAAATAGCTAAACACAATGCCATTACATGCAGATACAATTATCGACAAACTCATCACATGTTTATTTTTTATCAATAACGAAAATATTTCTAAAAAATTCATTTTTGCTCTCTTTTCACGAGCATGTGTTTCTGGTAAAAAAAATACCGTAATCACAAATATCACAAAAGCAACTAAAGCCAACACCATAAAAATGTTATGCCAATTATAAAGCTCGGTAATAACACCTCCAATAACTGGTCCAATAACAGGAAAAAATGCTAGTGCCATTGCAACAGTGGAATAGGCTTTGCCAAGATCATAGCCATGAAAAGCATCTCTACATATAGCTTGCCCCAAAACACTGCCTATGCTCCCACCAAAACCTTGAATAAACCTTCCGAACATTAACATAGTAAAACTAGATGCAAAGAAACATTCTAGACTACCAAATATAAATATTATTATTCCATATAATACGCATATTTTTCTACCAAATAAATCAGATAACCACCCCCAAAATAAAGTCCCAATTGCAAAACTAAAAAGATATATGGTTAAAGTGTATTCAGCAGACGAATGTGAAACATGAAAAAATTCTGCCAAACTTGGCAACGAAGGTGTATAGACAGTTTCAGATAACTGTGGAATTCCCACTATTAATATAATCAGCCACAAAGGAGGAAGCTTTTTTAAAATCATATACTCTACTAAATATTTTTAAACAAAAACCACTACTAAAAATTAGTCTTTTCCTAGTTTGCTGTAAAGATCCAACCGCTGCTGTTTTGTCTTTTCTAAGGCTTGCTTCATCCGCCACTCCTGAATTGAAGCATGATTCCCACTAAATAGAATCTCAGGGACTTTCATTCCTCGCCATTCTTGAGGTTTAGTATAATGAGGATACTCAAGAATATTACTATGATCAATTCCAATAGAAAAGCTTTCCTCTTCGGCTGATTCAGTATTACCCAGCACACCTGGTAAAAGTCTCACGCAACTATCTATCAACACTTGAGCAGCAATCTCTCCTCCAGATAGAATGTAATCACCTATGCTAACCTCTTCTATGTTATAATACTCTATTACCCTTTCATCAATACCTTCAAATCTTCCACAAATTATTATTATTTTTTGAGACGAAGAAATATTTTGTGAAAGTTTCTGATTTAGCACTACCCCCCTAGGAGACATATATATAACACGATAACTCTGACCGCTCCACTCCTGCAAGGAGTTGTCTATCGCATCGCCCAATACGTCTGGCTTTAGAAGCATACCACTCCCTCCACCAATGACATACTCATCTACATGCTTGTGCTTATCTTTAGCAAAATCACGTATATTAATTACATCAAGTTTCCAGATATCCTCAGATAAAGATCTATTCAATACAGATACCCCTAGTGTTCCCGGAAATAACTCAGGAAAAATTGTTAAAACTTTCACATGAAATTTAGCGAGAGACATAACTAGCTTGTGTATTGTCTTGAGGAAATTGCTTTAAATAAGCCTGCATCTGACGATTATTTGTAATATACGCATAATCTATGGCTGCATTTCCAAATTTATCACGATGATGAAAATTGCAATCTTTATGCTCTGCTATTAGCCTCAATATTTTCATATTGCCTGTACGAGCAGCTATAATAAAAGCTGTTCCTCCATATTTGTTAACAATATTGAGGTTAATTCCCCTTTTTATTAAAAGCTCAGCAATATGATTTTGCTTATGTAATATTGCATAAGACAATAAATTATAACCGTCGTCACTAGTAGCATTAATTAGATTGTAATTATCCAGCAATGCTCTTAATGCAACAACATCTCCTTTGGCAACAGCACCAAATAACAACTCTCGAAGCTGCGACACATATAATGGCTGAGGTATGTGCTCGCTCTCATCATACACTTTAGATGGCAAATAATTTGTTTTATAGTTTGTGGAGAGAAAATCTTTTATCTCTTGTATGGAATTTCTTTCTTTTGTGGTTTTTTCAACATTCTTAAAAAGTAATACCCCAGGAATAATTGTACTGCTGAATTCTTGTATCCCAACAGTCACTTCTGGATTTACAAAATCAAAAGACGATGCATCTTTTGTATCATCTATATTGTTTGTAAGCTCTTGTACAAAATAATATAACCGACCATAATTATCACGAAAATTTTCTAACAAAGTTTTATCACGCTTCTTAACTGCCGATATATCAGGAAGAACATGTACTATTTCAGTAGCAGCAAAAGATCTACACATTGAAATACACAACACTACTACTAAAAATACCCTAGTTACAAACATCACTTACAACGTCTCCTAAACATACCCCAAATACTCAGCATAACTATTTATTTTATACGCTCCAACACTCTTTTTATTTCTTGCTCTAAAATTTCCTTAACAAGTCTAGATATATTATTATTAAGCCACGACTTAAGATATGGTCTTAGCGCATCCTTAAACACTTCTCTTATCTCATCTTCTGACATAAAGTAGTTTTTGCTTTTTAAGTTTCCCAAATGCTGAGAAAAAGACTGTATATAATTAGAAAGCAAGCTGAGATCATGATCATTGATAATCATATCTGCAATATCACCATGATGCTCAGATACTATTTCTGTCAGCTCCACAATTTCACTCTCCGAACTATGCTTCTTAGCTTGAGTATCCATAGATTTTTTTATTTTATCTAAAATAACATCTATCGACTCTAATTCCTTATCTTTCAAAATATTCTTAGACATCATGATCATGATATTTTATTAGTATGCCCCTATTAACTGGAATTTTATTCTATTATAATTTACTAAAGGATCGTAGTGCTTAACCTTAAGATTTAACCCTTGAGCTGTACATTCTCCTAAAGCAGCTTTCAGACCATATAACGACAACCAATATTGCATCTGTGCATCGATATATCTTTCACAAGTACTATAGTACTCGTTATGAGCAATAACCACATCAATAGAAGCTCTGATCCCCGCTTTTTCTTCTTGTTTTGCCCCGTCATAAGCTAGTTTTGAAGCTAACATAGCTTCTTTTGTACTTTTTAATACATCTTTTGCAGAATCAGTAGAGAACCAACTAGCCGTTACACTTTCCATTACTTCATTACTGGCATTGATGGCACTATATTCGTTTTTCTTATTTTCGCTTTTTGCAGCTCTCACTTTTGACCAGTTACTGCCACCATCAAAAATTGGTACTGTTACTTGTAAAGAAGTAATTTGGTTCAGTTTATAACCTTCATTCCTACTTTTTACAGGCGCATGATCTAAATCGTCAACTTGGTGTTTCAGGTCTATTGAAGGAAGCAACCTACCCATATTTGCTTTAACTTGCTCACGCGATACTTGCTTCATAAAGTTTGCCACAAGAACCTTAGGGTTTTGTTTTAACCCTATAGCAACAGCATCATCAACATTTGCAGGGTGCTTAACCTCTTTCTCAGAAGCTAATAACACAAGGTTATCCCCTTCTATACCAGTAATATTTTTAAATTTAGCTTTTTCTGAAAGCAACTCAGCCCAATTCCTAGACTTACGAGCTTTATACTCAGCATAGGCGCTTTGAGCTCTTGCCACATCAGTTTTTGTCACTTCACCAACCTTAAACCTCTCTTGTGTAGCATTCACATAGTCTTTTGTTTCTTTTTCCATTCTTTTAGCATTGCTATATTTGCTATCTAACGCATTTAATTTTAAAAATGATTCCACAACACCTAGCAATACTATTTGCTCTTTTTGTTTTAGCTCTGCTCTTGAAGCTTCTATAGAATTACGTGCAGCAATTAAAGAAGCCATATCAGACCCGCCACGGAATAAGTTTTGTGACAACATAAAAGTGCCGGTTATTCCGTTTATTTTAGTCGTAGTAGCGCCAGCATCAGCCGCACTCTGAGATGGCGTTTGCTTGCCGTTTCGTTTTTCTTTAGCAACACTAACAGATGGAAGCATTCTTGAAATTACTTCCATAACCTGCTCATCTCTTACTTTCAAGGTCTCTCTATTTTCTTTCAAAGCAACGTTATTTTCATACGCAGCTTCTAAAGCTTCAGTCAAAGTTGTAGCTAACGCATTGCAACTGAAGTACAAAGAAAATAATAACACTACAAATCTATTCATGGTTTTTCCTTCGTTTTTTATATTATACATAATTAATCACAAAAAAAAAGTGCTTGCAAAATATTGATTTGAACAATATTAATGTTAGATAATTAATTTCACTAAGGCCGGATAGCAAAGTGGTAATGCCGTGGACTGCAAATCCTCTATCGCCGGTTCGATTCCGGCTCTGGCCTCCAGAAATTAATTTGTACTTATTGCAATAATTTCTTATACTACATAATAATTCATATGTAAGAATACAATGCAAGAGTTATTAAATCAGTTTCTTGAGATAATTTTTATAGAAAAAGGAGCATCTGTAAACACCATTTCTTCTTATAAGAACGACCTCAAAGACTTCAAAACCTTCATTGATTCCAAGTCAACAACACTTGAAGATGTTACAGAGACAACCGTTAGAAATTTTGTACAAGAACTCACCAAAAAACAATTGTCTGCAAAATCTATTGCCAGAAAAATATCAGCACTGAGACATTTTTTCTTATTTTTATACCAAGAAAAAATCATTAAACATAATCCAACTTTGAGTATCGATATACCAAAAATGTCACGTACTATTCCACAAGTTTTTAGTGAAAATGACATTGAAACATTATTAAACCACTGTTACAAAAACACTACACAAGCCGGAATTAGAAACACAGCAATGTTAGAACTGTTATATGCTTCTGGCATGAGGGTCTCTGAATTAATATCACTAAAAATTCAACAACTTAAAATACAAAAGCAAAATAACGAAATCCTTCCATATATTTTGATAAAAGGAAAAGGTAACAAAGAACGCATTGTTGTTTTAAACCAGAAGGCTATAGAAGCGCTACAAAAATATCTCCACATCATTCGGTTGTTTTCTAATAACCCAGACAATCTCTGGCTATTTCCTTCAAAGACTTCTATAGAGGGACACATGACAAGACAATATTTCGCTAAGATTCTTAAAAAACTTTCTACAGAAACCAATATAGATCCAAGCAAGATATCACCCCATAAAATACGCCATTCTTTTGCAACTCACCTATTGAACAACGGCGCTGATTTAAGAACCATACAAGAACTTCTTGGACATAAAGATATCAGCACCACTCAAATTTATACACATGTTGCCAATAAAAAGTTAAAACATATTGTAGATACATTGCATCCTTTAAATAAGAAATAAGCAACAACACAAAAACTGTTTGGTACAACTCATAACCACAACCTTAGAACGCAGCAAATTAACTAATTATTAATCAAAAACTACTATGATGGATTAGACAAATACATGAAGCACTCACTCTATGTTTTTTAATATTAGAAATTTGATTACATCAAAACAATATTTATTGCGCAACCCAAACACCCTAAACTGTATCTCACGTTATATAAACACTATAAGTATCGACCAAGATCTAATAAACTTTCACTATTGCATTAACAATGGCAATACTTCTATGGCGCAATCCGAATATAGATATTTAGGCGATATTTTAATATATTTATCTATAGGCTCACTAGAAAACGTTATTTTAGATCAAAAAAGGCAAACACTTGCTGACATAATCGGTATCAACACCTCTCTAAAAACATCAAATAAGACAAGTTTAATTTCTGCTATAAATGAAGTACTAAGTACTGCTAATAATGCATTTAATACCTCAGGTAACGGCCTTACTGCTTCAGGAAATACTATTAATGTCGGAGCTGGTAACGGAATCACTGTCAATGAAAATGATATATCCCTAACTTACCAAGTAGGAAACCTGACTACAATGAACGGCTCTCCGACTTCTGTTGTGGCAATACTTGGAACATCGGCTCTTGCAACGACTGCGACCACCATTATTGCTGCTATAAACGAAGTAAGAGCAACTGCTAACAACGCATTTAATACCGCAAGTAATGGTCTTACCGCCTCAGGCACTAGTGTCAATATCGGAGCTAGGAATGGAATCAAATTAGCTACAACTAGTGGCCTGACTACATATAATGGGTCACTCTCCATAGGTGCCGACAAAGGTATTACTGTTAATACCGACACTATAGAAGCAAAAATAGATGGCACAACTGTGACGTTTAGTACAAACAATGCCCTACAAACACCTATTCTTGTTAGAAAAGCGGATAACTCAGCTGATACTACAATTGATGTAATAGTTGGAGGAAGCACACCAACAGGGGCTGGCAAAGGATTAGCTAAACTAAACCAAGATATCACAGTAACAGATAGTGTGGTTGCGGTATCAAATTCTTTATTTACACAAAAAATACCAACATTATTATTTCAGTGCCAAGACTCAAACTCACCAACACGAACTTTTCTTGAAAGCGTATTAAAATCACCATATAGCACGGAAATTAGCTCTTTAAGCAAGGGAAATAAATGTCTAGATTTTGCACTAAAAGTGGCAAGCGGCAACCCATCCATACACACTGTAAACGCCATATCAAAAGCAGATTGTCAGTCATTAGTTACCACACAAGTTATGAACCTGGGCAATTCAGCTTTTAAAACCGCAATGCAGGATAGCGTTTATATTGCAGGGGCTATCACAGCAGAAGTCTGCGCCCAATTTTTTGACGTTTAAGCATTTTTATCAAATCAATGGCGCTTCACTCTTGCAAACAATAGGTAATTATTAGTAACACACTTCTAAGCTACACTAAAATATATTAGACATGAATATTAATATTTTTTTAACAAAACATACCTAGACTTAAATACAGCGATAATACAACCTTAGAGGAAGGAATATGTCTCAACTTTCACCAACATTAAAACTACGACTAGATGCGTATAAGGCTAGAAAACAAAACATTGAAGCAAAGAATGCTTTATTCAAAGAACAAAGCGAGCAAGCAACTGATTTAAAAACAATTATAACATTTGCGCTTCAACAAAATTATGGCAAAACAGGCCTAGATATTTGTGCATTCAATTCTAATGGCGAAGATAATGCACTTCTTGTAAACCTTGAGAAGTACAATCAAACAAAAATCTTCGCAACAGTAGGTTTTGTTAATCTGCATGCTGTATGTATCCTAGAAACAGAAACTATAAATGATACAAACAAAGATACCGCAACATTATACAACACACAAAACATCGCAACTAAAGATTATTGTTCTCTGTTAGGACAGAACGAAGAATGTGACTTAAAACAGATCTATGAAAATACTTAACTAGATACAAAAGATTTAGATAACTTATCAAAATCCATCAATCTTCTCATTAAAGATTCAAACCTAGATAAAATCACCATATTAGGACCATCACTTGGTGCATTATCAGGGTCTTGATGCACTTCTAAAAAAACACCAGCAACACCAACTGCTAATGCTGCACGCGCTAACGTTTCAACAAATCTTCTATCTCCACCACTAGTCTTACCTTTACCCCCAGGTTGCTGAACAGAATGCGTAGCATCAAAAATCACAGGAACACCTGTATCTTTCATTATTTCTATGCCTCGCATATCAGAAACCAGAGTATTGTACCCAAAAGATGTGCCCCTCTCTGTAATCAAAAGATCTTTATGTCCAAAATGATTAAATTTATCTATGATATTCTCTATATCCCAAGGCGCTAAAAATTGTCCTTTCTTTACTTTCACAACTTTACCAGTATCCGCAGCAGCTTTTAATAAATCTGTTTGACGACATAAAAAAGCCGGAATCTGCAATACATCAACATAATTAGCAATTATATTACATTGTTCAGCAGTATGCACATCCGTGACAATAGGACATCCAAATTTCTCTTTAACATGAGAAAAAATTTCCATAGACTTTTCTATTCCTACTCCACGCTGGCTAGAAACACTAGAGCGATTTGCTTTATCAAAAGACGATTTATAAATAAAAGGTATATCTAATTTACTTGTAATTTTTACAAGAGCTTCAACCATAAACAACGTATGTTCTAACGACTCGATCTGACAAGGACCAGCAAATACAGCCATCGGATGCTGGTTACTGATTTTTATATCCCCTATTTGTACAACTCTATCTTTACTATTGAGCACGAGACCTCTTATATTTTATTGCTGCATCTACTAACCCCTTAAATAACGGATGTGGTTTAAAAGGCCTAGATTTAAACTCTGGGTGAAACTGAACTCCTACAAACCACGGATGTCCTTTTATTTCTATAGTTTCCAGCAGTTTACGATCGTGAGAAACACCAGAAAATATCATCCCGTGCTTTGAAAGAATATCCTGGTATTTAGAATTAAATTCATAACGATGCCTGTGTCTTTCTGAAATTTTCTCCGAACCATACAATGATTTAATTAAAGTCCCATTTTCTAAATATGTATCATATGCACCTAAACGCATAGTACCACCAAGATCGGTATCTTTATCGCGCTTTTCAACAATAGTTTCTTTACTCCATTCCGTTAAGAGCCCTATGACGGGATTTTTAGTGTCATCAAACTCACTAGATGAAGCATCTTTTATCCCTACAACATTACGCGCAAACTCTATAACAGACAATTGCATCCCTAAACAAATTCCTAAGAATGGGATATGTTTTTCTCTAACATAAGAAATGGTTTGGATCTTGCCATCAATACCATCAGTGCCAAAACCACCTGGTACAATGACCGCATCAACACCACTAAGTTTTTCTTGGATATTGTCCTCTTTAAGGCCACGAGATAATACCAACTTTATATTTACCTGCACGCCAGCAAAGATTGCAGCGTGCTTTATAGATTCAACAACTGAGATATATGCATCGTATAATTTATACTTACCAACAATAGCAATAGTAACTTCTTCACTCGCACTATCTATTTTATTAACGATCTTATCCCATGCTGTTAAATCAAGCTTAGTACTTGAACAATCTATACCAAAACTTTCTAATAATCTCGTATCTATTCCTTCATGATGATATTTTATTGGAGCCTCATACAAATTTTTTACATCCAATGCCGAAATCACATTCTTCTGATCAACATTACAAAACAATGCTATTTTTTCTTTTTCTTTATCTGGGATTTCTTTTGAAGCACGACATAACAATATATCTGGTTGAATGCCTATAGCTCTCAATTCTTTTACAGAATGTTGCGTTGGTTTTGTTTTCAATTCTCTAGAAGTTGCAATATAAGGCAACAACGTTACATGAATAAAACGCACCATATTTCTTGATTCATTCCAAATCTGACGCGCTGACTCAAAAAACGGCAACGCTTCTATATCACCAACTGTTCCGCCTATTTCGCATAGTACAAAATCATATTGTTTGGTATTTGTATAAACAAAGTCTTTGATTAAATTAGTGACATGAGGAATAACTTGTACAGTAGCACCAAGATATTCTCCTTTTCTTTCTTTTTGTAAGAGTGTTGAATATATTTTACCAGTGGTAACATTATCAAACTTCGTACTCTCAATCCCAGTAAATCTTTCATAATGTCCCAGATCTAAATCTGTTTCAGAACCATCATCCGTGACAAACACCTCACCATGTTGTGTTGGATTCATTGTCCCTGGGTCTACATTAAGATATGGGTCTAACTTTCTTAAACACACCTTGTAACCTCTGGCTTGCAACAATACAGCCAAACTTGCGGATGACAACCCTTTACCTATAGAAGAAACAACCCCACCTGTAATAAAGACAAAACGAGTCATCTATTCTGCCATTGGTAAATTTTTACTTGTATCTAAAGATACTACCGCTTTATCTTTCGAAAGTTGTGAAATTACATTCTTTGATGATTTGCGCGAAGAAATATTAGCTAACACTAAACAGTTAATCATAAAGACAATCGCAAGAGCCACTGTTGTCTTCACTAAAAAACTTGAAGCACTACTTCTAGATAAAATAGAACCGTTAATATCTCCACCACCAATTCCTTTTAAACCGTCAGTATCGCTCTTCTGTAATAATATTATTCCAATCAACAATACCGCGACTATTGCATGTACCACTAATAAAACCTGTTCCATTACGCTACCTCTTTACAACATTTTATAATATTAATAAATGACTGTGACTCTAGACTCGCATTCCCGATCAATAAGCCATCTATATTTTCTAAGTTAATAATACTATAGCAATTATTCTCATTAACTGAACCACCATATAATATTTTTACCCTTTTTGTAAATACAAATTTACGATGTATCAACTCTCGTAAAAATATCGCTACACTCTCAATCTCAGATTCTTGAGGTTTCATACCAGAGCCTATAGCCCACACAGGTTCATAAGCAATGATTAGTTCTTGACCTTGAATTTCAGGTAAAGAACTTAATACTTGTTCTGCTAAAACCTCAAAAGTGCGGCCAGAATCTCTGTCAGCAAGACTTTCCCCTACACAGATAATTGGCGTCATATTATGTGTATACACTTTCTCAGCCTTTTCTCTAACAACCTCTGAGGTTTCTTTACACAACCTCCTTCTTTCTGAATGCCCGACAATTACATATTTACATCCTAAATCAGAAAGCATTTCCCCACTGACATCACCAGTATATGCACCACGTTCAGCTACACTACAATCTTGTGCACCCAAACAAAATTTCTTATCCTCTATACACATAGAAACTATCGGCAACAATGTAAAAGACGGGCATATCACCACTTGATTTGTGACTTTATTATCTTTTAAAAATTCATTTATACTAGAAGACAATTCTATAGAATCCTTAGAGAGTAAATTCATTTTCCAATTGCCAACAATATACTTCACACAACCTCGGTTATATTTCTCATAGATTTATAATACACAACATGATATACATTAACACAGTTTTATAGGTGATACCATGATTAGCTGCACTAGAAAAATTTGTTTTGACTCTGCTCACAGATTAATGAAACACGAAAGCAATTGCAAGTACTTACATGGACATCGCTACATTTGCGAAGCAACTTTCGAAGCTCCACAAATGGATAACCTAGGCAGGGTAATAGATTTCTCGGAAATCAAAAAAATTCTAGGCACGTGGCTCAAAACAGAACTAGACCATAATACTATATTATCAAAAGACGATACAGAACTCGCAAACTCGATAGAAAAACATACCAATAAAAAGGTCTACCTTCTAGAACAAAACCCTACAGCCGAGAACATAGCAATGCATATACTTCATGATATCTGTCCAAGACTTTTTAAAAACCATGATGTAAAATGCACAAGAATAAAACTGTATGAAACTGAAAATAGCTACGTGGAAGTTTCTTTAAAATAAGCAAGAAAAAATTTTTTCAAGTTACTTTACAACGCACTGACTAAAACTACCAGACAGCATTTATACTCACAAAATGTTATTTTCTGACAAAAAGAGAAAAAACTGCAATCAACATTAAACCCTTAGAACCTATAAAATCAGATTTTTGCAACTACAAAAATATATAAAGAAACCAAAAAACTGTTTAATGAAAGTAAGATTTCTCAAAATCACACTACACGAATTACTAAAATTATTTCTTTCTATTCTTCAGTATCTCTGCTTGGGCGGCCGCAAGCCTTGCTATATGGATCCTATAAGGCGAACAAGAAACATAATCAAAATCAAGATTACTAAAGAATTTTATTGAACTCGGATCTCCTCCATGCTCACCACAAACACCTAGCTTAATTTTACTATTTCTTGAACGAGCACGCTCAGCTGATATTTTGATTAACTCACCAACACCATCTTGATCCAAACTAGCAAAAGGATCAGAACATAATATTCCTTGCTCTATATACTCTTGTATAAAACCAGCTGAATCATCACGAGACAAACCAAATGTAGTTTGAGATAAATCGTTTGTACCGTAACTCATATATTCTGCATATTCTGCAATTTCAGCAGAACGAAGTGCAGCTCTTGGCAATTCTATCATTGTACCAATTTGATATTTCAATGATACGCTACCTTCTTTCTCTATCGAATCAGAAACTTTGGTAATTAATTTTCTTAGCAACTTCATTTCTTGCTCAGTGGCAATTAAAGGCACCATTATCTCAATATTAGCATCAATATTATTTTCCTTTTTGATATGAACCATAGCTTCTATAATTGCCCTAACCTGCATTTCATAAATCTCTGGATATGTGATACCTAGTCTAGAGCCCCTGTGGCCTAACATCGGATTTACTTCATAAAGCTGCTTACATCTATCACTCACTATATCAACAGAAACACCTAGTGATTTTGCAACCTCAACCATCTCCTTATGATCATGAGGCAAAAACTCATGTAATGGCATATCAAGCAATCTAATATTGACAGGCTTTGTTTTCATTAAAGAAAAAATATCAATAAAATCTTTACGTTGTATTGGTAATATTTCGTTTAAAGCCTTTTTTCTTTCTTCTAAAGTTTTAGCAATAATCATTTTTCTCACAGGCACAATACGATCTTCTTCAAAGAACATATGTTCTGTTCTACATAAACCAATACCATCAGCATTAAAATTAAGTGCGCATTTAATATCCATTACAGTCTCTGCATTTGCCCGAATACTTAATTTTTTAAATTTATCAGCCCACTCGATTATGGTTTCAAAATCCTCAGACTGCTTTGGTTGAATAGTTGCAACTTGACCCAACATAATTTCACCAGAGGCACCTTCTATTGTAATTCGATCTTTTTCTTTTACTGTTACTCCGTTTACAGACATTGTCTTAGTCTTGTAATCAATATTTAACCCTGTAGCACCAACTATACAAGGTTTACCCATACCTCTTGCCACTACTGCAGCATGAGATGTCATACCACCACGACTAGTAAGGATACCCTCAGATACATGCATCCCATTAATATCTTCTGGGCTTGTTTCAATTCTGACTAAAATAACTTTTTCACCTAAACCCACCATAGTTTCAGCTTCTTCTGCTGAAAACACCACAATACCAGAAGCTGCACCAGGTGATGCTGGCAACCCCTTACATATTACCTCTTTCTTGGCTTTTGGATCTAACATAGCATGTAGCAATTGGTTTAAAGAGGATGGCTCTATTTTGAGCAAAGCCTCTTCTTGAGAAATAATTTTCTCTTGCCATAATTCCACAGCAATCTTTAAAGCCGCTTTGGTTGTTCTTTTACCATTTCTTGTTTGCAGAACCCACAACTTGCCTTTCTCTATTGTAAATTCTATGTCCTGCATATCTCTATAATGCAATTCCAACTTTTGTGACACTTCCTTTAACTCCACAAAGAGTTGAGGTAATTTTTTCTCCATTGACAATGAAGGGTTATCATCAAAATTAGCTGAAATAGCATAAGGTGTTCTGGTTCCAGCTACAACATCTTCACCCTGAGCATTGATAAGATATTCACCATAAAGCATTTTCTCCCCGGTCGAAGGGTTCCTAGTAAACATAACGCCTGTAGCACTATCATCACCCATATTGCCAAAGACCATTGACTGAATATTTGCAGCAGTATACCCTTTAGCAGAAATATTATTTAATTTTCTATAAGTTACTGCTCTGGCACACATCCATGAATCAAAAACCGCATGAATTGCTTCAAGCAATTGCTGGCGAACATCTTGTGTAAATTCTTTGCCAGTATGTTTTTTAACTATTTTCTTAAAACCAACAATAATTTCTTTTAGGTCTTTTGGAGATAAATCGCTATCTTGCTTTGCACCCGCACCCTGCTTTACCATATCCATAAAGTCTTCGAAATAATGGCCAGCTATACGATAGACAACGTTTGCATACATTTGTATGAAACGACGATAGCTGTCATACGCAAAAAATTCATTCCCAGTTAAATGCGCCAAACCTTCAACTACATCATCATTAAGACC
>JAGORE010000015.1 GCA_018062985.1 Rickettsiales bacterium
ATTATAGACTGAGAGTATTCTCTGCAGTACTCACCATCACGGTTTTTATAAGCCTGGTATGGTGTAATGGCGCCGCTGTTCCCAGAATCCGGGTTTCTCCAATTAGATGTCTGTCCAGATTTTGATAGTTCTAGAGCTCTATTAGAGGTTTGTTGCATCTTTAGTTTATCTTGTTCGTCCATGTTTTCGCCGATACTGTTTCCAATAAAGGCACCAGCTACTGCACCTAGACCAGTTGCTGCTATTCTTCCGGAGCCCTTACCAAATCTGGAACCTAGCAACGCGCCTGCGGTACCGCCAATTAGTGTTCCGGTTTGCTGTTTTGTTTCACAAGCTACTAAACAACTGAAAGATAAGATTAAAGAAATTGCGATATATTTTTTAATATTTTTTGATATCATTGTGCTAGCCTTATTTATAAAATTTATTACACTAGAATTTGTTTAAATTATAAAGCTTTAATGTGAATGTTCAAGAGTAAAAGTATAGATCAAAAAAGTAAAATGGTGCTAAATGCCGTTTCTATTTCAATGGTTACAGCTGTAATAATTTTTGTTGCTAAGTTGTTTGCTTGGTACTTAACTGATTCTTCAATAGTACTTGCTTCATTTGTAGATTCGTTTTTAGATATCATGGCATCGTTTTTTAATTATATAGCTGCCTGGTATGCAAGTTCTCCACCTAATAGTAGATATAGATTTGGTTATGGTCGTGCTGAAGATCTTGCGGTGTTTATTCAAGCATCCTTGTTTGGTCTTTCTGGTGTTGTTATCTTGATCCAGTCTATAAAAAAAATAGTCTTTCCTGGTGTGATAGAAAACGAGAATGGAGCTATAGGATTGATGCTCTTTTCTATCGTTATGACTTTAGTTTTGTTGTTTTACCAAAGGTCTGTGATACGGAAGACTGGCTCGAAAATAATAAAATTTGATAGTTTTCATTATTCTACAGATTTGTTTACTAACATGATGGTAGTGGTGGCTCTGTATTTACATAAAGCTTTTGGTATATATATAGCTGATCCAATATTTGCGGGGGTTTTAGGATTATATATGATTTATGGAGGGGTAAGGTTAGTTAGGGTTACATTTAACAATTTAATGGACCATGAGTTTGATGATTCTGAAAAAGAAAAATTACATAAGATAATCTTATCGAATAAAGATGTTAAAGGGTATCACGATCTAAAAACACGCCATGCTGGACAGAAATCTTTTATTCAACTTCACTTAGAGCTTGATGGGAATATTTCTTTAAATAAAGCTCATCATATCGCAGAAGAGGTGGATTTTATGATTAGACAAGCATTTGGAGATGTTGAAGTCATAATACATCAAGATCCAGAAGACGTAATGGAAAAAAGACAATTTTATGATTAATCAGTTTCAAATGTTTTTCATGAAACAAGCTTTGAATTTAGCGAAAAAAGCTTTCTTAAATAATGAGGTTCCAGTTGGTGCAGTGATTTATGATGAATCTAGGAAAATGGTGATTGGTTCAGGTTTTAATCAGGTGGAAAATCAAAAAAATACAGTGATGCATGCAGAGATTGTTGCTTTGCAAGAAGCAGTAAAAAACATTGATAGTAAGTATCTCAAAGATAGCATTGTTTATGTTACGCTTGAGCCGTGTGCAATGTGTCTTGCCGCCTTATCTAGTGCGCGTGTTAAAAGAATATATTATGGTGCTCTAGATAGAAAGTTTGGTGCTATTGAGGGTGCTTGTAATTTGTTTGCATTAGTACCATCTCTGTATAGGCCTGAGTGTTATGGAGGGTTCTTAGAAGAAGAAAGTGCTATATTAATGCAGAGTTTTTTTAAACAATTACGATAAGGTAGGCGGCGAATAATTGAATTGTGGAGTTGAAAATGACTTGGAGAGTGTTTGCTTTTAATAAGCTGATTAGAGATAAGATGTATAAATCAATTAGCAATAAAGGTGCGAAGATAGATTTGTTAGAAATAACCTCAAGAGAAGAGTTGGTGCGGTGTTTTAAGAATAAATTATTGGAAGAAGTGCAGGAGGTAAATGATGCAAGTAATGACGTGGAGCTAACAGAGGAGCTGGCTGATTGTGTTGAGGTTATTAATGGGTTTTTAAAGGCAATATCTGTTTCAAAAGATAGTTTTGAAAAGATTAGACAGCGTAAATATGATTCTAGAGGTGGCTTTGGAATACCGTATATGGTTAATAATATTGCTGTATCTAGTGTTTATACAGATCCTAACTATTATAACTTTTTTATCAATTATTGTATTTCTTCACCTTTAAAATATCCTGAGATCACGAGTGATAGTAAATATAATAAAACGAAAGATGATGTTTCTTAGCTGTACTTTTTAATCATTTTTTGCATAAATCCATCTAAGCCATCTTGTTGAATTATGCTATCAAACTCAGATCTTTGCGATATGATGGTACTAATACCTTCAACTATCATGTCTAATGCTTTTAAAGAAGAATCTGTCTCTTTGATGTAATATTTTATCGATACGCTAGGTTTATTTAGTCTTTGAATGGTTGTATCAACGTTATAATTGGTATTTGATGCTTTGTTTATTTGATTTATAGTAAATTTATCGTTGTCGTATTTCATTAAAATAGGGAAATAATTTCCTACTAGATAATTTAAATATAATTTTTTATATGTTTGCTGTTGTTCTGCTGACAAAGCTTTGTAGTTTCTTCCTAGGACAAAGTTTGACATCCAGTCAGTATCAAAGTTTGTTGCTATTATAGATTTTATCTCTGCTTTCTTTTGTTGTTCTGATGTTGCTTTATTAGTGACAGTTTTGATAACGTTTTGTGCTACTGTGTTGATAAATTGCTCTACATCTTTAGTGCTTGCTAAAGAAGAATTGGCAATAAGCATTAAAATAACGCAAGCAAAGGATTTAATTGTACGATTCATAATCTATGTTCTCCTGATTTTTACAAAATTGATTTTGCGCTGCAAGATATTGTATATAGCTACTTCTGATAAAGCTGTATTCATCAAGTAGATTTTGTTTAGAAAGATCAATATCCTCTTCGTACTGTGCTCTTTGATTAAATTTCTTTGCCAAAAAGTACTTTAGTGCCACATTGTTTTTATGTGTTATTAGTGTTAAATTTACAGGATCTGTAAACATATCTACTATTTTTCCGGTCGTACCTCTAGTTGTTGACGGCCCTAAAAATGGTAAGATAAGGTATTGTCCATAAGGAACGTTAAACTTCATTAATGTATCTTCAAATACTTGTGGTTTATCTTCAACTCCGCACATTTTTGCCCAATCTAACATACCACCTATACCAACAGTAGAATTAAATAAGAATCTTCCAAATGTTTTGCCTGCAGCATCGAAGTCTCCTTGCAATACATTGTTTATAAAGGTTAAAGGGGATGCAAGGTTTGAGAAAAATGAGTTTACTCTATATCTTGGCCACTCAGGTACTGTATTAATATATAGTAATACAGATGGTCTTAGTATCGTCTGATCAAACGTTTTATTAATAGTAAAAATTTTTCTATTAAGCTCCTCATATGGGTCAGCAATTTGAGAGCAACTGCCAACTATTTCATTGTTCGCATATGTGTGCTGTGCAAATAAGCAGAAAGTAAATATAGATAATAATTTTATTATTCTTTCGAGCATACACACACGTATAAATTTTTATTTTTTAATTCACAGAGTTCAATTTTGAGTAGTTTTAAATTCTAATTTTTTACTGTTTCAAGAATGTAATCTTTACTGTAGCAGAAATGAGTTAACGTATGGTTAAATGTTACTGGTATGGTTGTGTGGGACTGGTCTACAATAAACGCTAGTAATCCGTTTTTTGCAAGGATCTTTTTTGCGTATGCTAGTTGTTTACTAAAATTTTTGTGATAATTAAATATTTCTTCAACGATAATAAGATCAAATGTGTCTTTTGTAGTCACTGCAAATAACTGGAAATCTTTAGATATTGTGTCAGTATATAGTTTTTGTTTGCTGACTAGTTCTATGGGATTGTTTGCAAAATCTAATCCCACTGATTTTTTAATTTTTATATTTTGTTTTAATATTTGGAAACAATGAGCGGTTCCACATCCGGCATCTAAAATATTCAACTGTTTTTCTGTGTCTGCAATATGGTTTTTGATAATAGTAGTGAGTTTATTATATGCATCTATCTTATCAGTATAATCTACCTCTTCATCAATTAGAGCATTGGAGAAATCTTTGACTAGATTTTGGTCTAATTCATCAGGTAGAGATAAATCTTTGAAAAATTGAAGTAAATATTGTGCTGGTTTAAAGGAATGTTCCATTTTAAGGCAATCTTTTAGTAACTCTTCTGCTTTTGTAGTTTTGTTATTAATATATAAACAGATGGCTAAGTAATATTTGGCAAAGAGATGATTGGGGTTAAAAAAGAGTACAATTCTTAATCGTAATATACAATCATTTATATTATGATTATAAAGATGAAATAATCCAAGTTCATAGTTGGTTTTGATTAAGTCTTGAGCTTTCTTTTTAAAAGCAACGAATTTCTGTATCATTTTGTCTTTTAAAATGCTATACCGGGATTTATGAAGTTGGTTAGTATTGTTGTCCAATTTAATCATGTTTTAATTTTTTATAAAAAGTATATAACAAGATTTTTAGAATGTGTAGGTATTATAATGAAACAAGTAGCAAAATTTATTAGTGAAATAAAACCTTCGGCTACATTAGCATTAGCAGCTAAAGCTAAAACACTAAAAGCTCAAGGTGTAGATGTTATTAGTTTAACAGTGGGTGAGCCTGATTTTGATACGCCAGAGAATATAAAAGCTGCTGCAATAGAAGCAATCAAATCTGGTAAAACTAAGTATACGCCAGTTGATGGTATAGTAGAATTAAAGAAAGCAATACAGAGCAAATACAATACACGAATCAACGATCTTAAGTTAGATAATATTATAGTTTCTGTGGGCGCAAAACAATCTTTATACAATTGTTTTATGGTCACAGTGGAGCTTGATGATGAAGTAATCATTCCTGCTCCATATTGGGTTTCGTATCCGGACATGGTTATGTTAGCTAGAGGTAAGCCAGTTATTGTTAATACTACAGAAGAAGAGTTTTTTAAATTAACTGCATCTAAGCTTAAAGCAGTAATTACATCAAGAACAAGGTGGGTGATATTAAATTCACCAAGTAATCCTACTGGTATGAAATATTCTAAGCAAGAACTTAAGGATATTGCTGAGGTAATAAAGAGCTATCCGCATGTAGGTATTATTTCAGATGATATTTATGAAGATATTAATTTTGAAGGAGAGATATTTTCTCTTATTGATGTGGCGCCAGAGCTTGTTGATAGAATATTGGTAATAAATGGTGTCTCGAAATCATATGCTATGACTGGTTGGAGAGTCGGTTATGCTATTGGTCATAAAGATATAATTAAAGCAATGGAGATAATTCAATCTCAAAGTACTTCGAATCCTTGTTCAATTAGCCAATATGCTGCATTAGAGGCCTTAACTGGAGATCAATCTTTTTTAAAGACATTAAAAAATACCTTTAAGGAGAGATGTGATATAGCTCTAGAGAAAATACAAAAAATAAATGAACTTTCTTGTGTTAGCCCAGATGGAGCTTTCTATTTATTTCCATCGTGTTCCAAATTCTTTAATAAAAAAATGCCTGATGGCAATTTAATCAAGGATGACAACGATTTTTGTGATTACTTACTTAATGATGCTAAAGTGGTTGTGGTACCTGGTTCTGCTTTTGGTTTTAATGGATATTTTAGGTTATCGTATGCTGTATCGGTAGATACAATTGTAGAGGCTATTAATAGGATAGATAATTCTTGTAAGAAGTTAATATAAACGATGAAGCAAAGTAATAAAGTTTTTGGCGGCACATTAATAGTCGCAGGTACAGCTATAGGTGCAGGTATGCTTGCTTTGCCTATGTTATCTGCCACTATGGGCTTTTTTAATAGTATATGTTTTATGACAGTAATGTGGTTATTGTCATTATTTTCAGCGTTTATTACGGTAGAAATTATATTGTATTACGGACGAGATGTTAGTGTTCCGTATCTATCTGGAAAATTCTTAGGTAAAAGTTTTAAGTTAGTAGGGGCGGTTTCGCTTCTTGTACTTTTGTATTCCGTTTTATCTGCATATATTTCTGGTTTATCTTCCGTAATCAATAAAAATATTACATGGGGTAATCTAAGAGAGGGGTATATAGCATTAATCATTGCCGTCTTATCTGGTTATATAATTTTCTTAAGTATTCGTGCTGTAGATTACACTAATAGAATATTATTTATTGCGAAGATTGTAGTATTTGTTTTGGTACTTATTACTTTTATACCTTATATTCAAAGTGATAATTTCTTGGTAAAATCACCAGTTAGTAATATTCCAGAAATAGTATTGGTGTTTTTCACTTCTTTTGGTTTTCATGGAAGCATTCCCACTGTTATCAAGTATGTAGGTAAAGATGTTAAGGCATTGCGTAAAGTCTTTTTCTGGGGCAGCGCAATTCCTTTTGTTGTATATATATTATGGCAAGGAGTTACATTGGGTGTATTGCCATTTGAAGGCGATCATAGTTTTTCTAATGTGTTTTTACGTGATAGAAATGTTGGTGTATTTATAAATGATCTTAGTGCAATTACTAATAATCAGACTTTAAGAGTCATACTGGATATTTTTTCTATTTTGGCAATGGTTACGTCGATTTTAGGTGTGGCAATAGGGTTGTTTGATTATATTGTAGAAAATTTTAAAGATAAAGCTCAGCAATATATTAAGGTTAAAGCCATAATTCTTACTCTTGGGATTCCATTAATTTTTTCGGTGTATTATCCTTCAGGTTTTATTCTTGCTCTAAATTTTGCAGCTATCTCTCTTGTGATACTGGCCATCATTCTTCCATCTTTAGTAGCACTTAACGTCAGAAAGAATTATATGTTAAATCAATATAAAGTTTTTGGCGGCAATATCATGCTTTACTTTTCTGTAGCTGTTGGAGGATTTTTGATTGCGCTTAGAGTCTATCAGTTACTATAAATCTTCAGTATCATCAGATTTTTTTAATTTATTTTGTTTATCTTTCAAAGATTTATATGACAAGTTTTTAGCTAAAAATTCTTCTGTGCAATGGTTCTGGAAAACTGATATTTTTTTACACACATTCAGATAATTACCATAGATTGTTCCTGATATAGGCATCAAGATGTGGTATGCAGCACTTGTCTTGTTAGATAATTCATTTTTATTTGCTGAACCTCCGATCATTTCAAAAGAGGTTTTTACATTCTTTAAAACGTAAGCTTTTTGTATAGCTACATATTGAGCGTTGATATTTGGTGCTCTAGATACAAAAGCTGTATGATGACACTTCTTAAATTCTTTTGATTGTATGAAATGTATTGCAGTATCAAAAGTATCTGGTCTTTGCTTGGATCCTTTAGGGGTGTTTATTACATAAGGCTCTGGTAAGCCAATAGTACGCTTGTAAATGTCTTGCATTATATGAGTTTCTGTTACGGCATCTGGTAAGATTTCCTTTTTAGTTGCAAGAGATTTGATATATTCTATTCCGCCATCTTGTTGAACGAAGCACTTATCGTTGTCGTTATGACAGCTCTGTAAAGCATATCTTTCACCAGTTAATAAAAAAATATGTTCAATATCTAATAGTTTTTGCTCTAGCAGATTTTTGACATAAGTAATGCGTTTCTCCATTTCTGTGCCCGTAGCACCGAGTATGGCAACGCAATCTATTTTTTTCTTTGTGGTTTAACCTCGGATAAAAATCCAGCATCTTCAGAGATTTGTATTATATTAGTGCTGTGTGTCTCAATCCATCTAGGGATTTTGTCATGATACCTTTCTCCTAGTCTGGCAAAGAATTGTAATTGTGTAGTGGCCACTAACCATTCTAATCCTTCAGACAGTTCTTGTTTTGTGCATTCTCTAGTATATGCTGCAGGTATTTTTGTACCAGATAATTCTAGTAGTTCAGGAATTGCATGTTGTTGTGCTTGATCAAAAGCAAACTCCGATAATAAAGTTCCTAAGCATGTGATTGTTGCTGCTAGTGGCATTTCAGTATTTCAGTTTTAATGCTTTCTAAACTTTGGTTGATTGTGGCTATATCAGGATGCTCTATCATCACTCTGATTAGTGGTTCTGTACCAGATTTTCTAATTAATACTCTTCCTAACGCACCTAATTTACTTTTGACTTTTTTTATGGCTTCGTTTACTGAGGGCGACTCTAGAGAAGTTGTGGATTTAATAGGAATATTATAAAGTATTTGAGGAGTATCGGTATATATGTCAAAAAACTCGGATAACGTATTCTTATCAGAAGCAATAAAACTGGCTAATACCTGCAGTGCTGCAATTATTCCATCGCCAGTAGAGCAAAATTCTGGAATGATAATATGGCCAGATTGTTCGCCTCCAAGAGATAAATTATTTTTTATGATTTCTCGGTATACAAATTTATCACCTACATCAGCTCTGTGGAGTATAATATTATGTTGCTTTAGAAAAGCTTCTAAACTTATATTTGACATGTGTGTAGTTACAACAATATTGTCTTTCAGCTTGTTTAACTTCTGGAAATGCAAAGCGATTACAGCAATAATTTTATCGCCATTAATAAGTTGTCCTTCATTATCTACTAGTATTAGACGATCTGCATCTCCATCTAATGCTATGCCCAAATCTGCTTTATGTTCCACAACAATTTTCTGTAAATTTTCAGGGTGTGTAGAGCCGCAGTTTTTGTTAATATTAAACCCATCTGGTTTATTTTCTATTGATATAATTTCTGCCCCTAATTCCCAAAATATTTTCTCTGCTACGTGGTAAGCAGCTCCGTTAGCAGAATCAATAACTATTTTGAGGTTTTTTAATGTTTGTGTTTTGGGAAAAGTACTTTTTGCAAACTCAATATATCTTCCTGGAGCATCATCAAGACGTTTTGCTCTGCCGAGCTGATCTGGAGAAGCAAATTCTATATTGTTGGGATATTCAGCAATAATTTTTTCTATTTCTGTTTCTAGGGATTTTTCTAATTTGATACCATTCGCGTCAAAAACTTTTATCCCATTATCGTGATAAGGGTTATGGGATGCGGATATCATTATTCCCATATCAGCTCTCAAGGATTTTATTAGCATTGAGATGGCCGGGGTTGGCATTGGTCCTACTAATAACACATCTGTTCCTACAGATATAAACCCTGAAGTTATAGCTGGTTCTAGTAAATATCCAGATAATCTTGTGTCTTTACCTATCACAACAAGATTTTTTTTATGTCGTCTATTAAACACTGTACCAATAGCTGCGCCTAATTTTAGCGAAATATCGGCAGTCATCACTCCTTGATTTGATGTACCTCGTATCCCATCAGTACCAAATAGTTTTTTTATCATGATAGTTATTTACTAGTCTTTTTTTTGGTTTGTTTAGCGGCACTCTCTTTTTGATTTTTAGAACTAACTTTTTGATCTTCAGAATGGTTAACTGCTTCTTTGCCAAAAACCAACTCTTTTAGTTCGTCACCTGTTAATGTTTCTTTTTCAAGCAGTGCATAGGCGATTTTATCAAGTTGATTTCTATGCGTTGTCAGAATTTTTTTTGCAAGCTGATAACCTTCTGTGACTAGCTTTTTGACCTCGTCATCTATAATATTTTCTGTATCAGCAGCATACATTTTGCCATTACCGCTGTGTGCATACATGTCTTGGCTGTCTCGGCCATAAAATACAGGTCCTATTTTATCGCTCATTCCCCATTCCCGAACCATACCTCTGGCAATTTTTGTTGCTTGTTTTATGTCTGATGATGCACCGCTTGTTACTTTGCCATAACCAAATACTAGTTCTTCTGCAACTCTACCACCCATTGCTACTGCAATATCAGCTTTTAACTGATCCCTTGTTACAGAAAATCTATCACTTGTTGGTAAACGCATTACTAGCCCAAGTGCTTGACCTCTAGGTATTATGGTTGCTTTATGTATGGGATCAGAGGCGTTGCAATGCAATGTTACGAGGGCATGTCCCCCTTCGTGAAATGCTGTTAGTTTTTTTTCCTCAACGCTCATTATCATCGACTTACGTTGGGGCCCCATCATTACTTTATCTTTTGCTTCTTCAAGTTCATGATTGGTCACAATTTTTTTGTTTAATCGCGCTGCAAGCAATGCCGCTTCATTTACAAGATTTGCTAAGTCTGCACCAGTGAATCCAGGTGTTCCTCTAGCTATATTATCTAGATTAGCATCTGGTGCTAATACTACTTTCTTGGTATGTACTTCAAGGATGGCTTTTCTACCCTTAATATCTGGCGCAGGCACAGTAATTTGTCTATCAAATCTACCTGGTCTTAGTAATGCAGGATCTAGTACATCTGGTCTATTTGTAGCTGCTATAATGATGACGCTATCATTAATGTCAAATCCATCCATTTCAACAAGTAACTGGTTTAAGGTTTGTTCTCTTTCGTCGTTACCACCACCAAGGCCAATGCCACGATGTCTACCTACAGCATCGATTTCATCGATGAAGACAATGCATGGAGAATGTTTCTTGCCTTGTTCAAACATATCACGTACTCGGCTTGCTCCAACACCAACAAACATTTCAACGAAATCAGAACCTGAAATTGTAAAAAATGGTACATTTGCTTCTCCTGCAACAGCACGTGCTGTTAAAGTTTTACCTGTGCCTGGAGGACCTATTAATAGACAACCTTTAGGAATTCTCCCTCCAAGAGCTTGAAACTTTGTAGGGTTTCTGAGGAATTCTACCAATTCATTTAATTCTTCTTTAGCTTCGTCTATACCCGCAACATCTTTGAAAGTAATTTTTTCAGATTTTTCTTGCATCATCTTTGCTTTCGATTTACCAAATCCCATAGCTTTTCCAGCTCCGCTATTCATTTGGCGCATAAAAAATACCCATACACCAATTAATAGCAACATAGGGAACCAAGATAGAATAATGCCTAATAAAGATCCCATTTTTGATTCTAGGGGTGTAGCTGTGATAGATACATTAAATTGTTTTAATGTATCTACTAAACCAGGATAATCTGGTGAATAAGTTGAGAATTTCTTACCGTCTGAAAGATGTCCATCTAGGTTCTGTCCCTGGATTGTTACATCAGACACTTGACCGGATTCCACTTTATTAAGAAAATCAGAAAATGATAAATTGCTGTTTTTGGAATAATTAGAGTTCCCTATTTGGTCAAAAATTAGGAAGGTAATAACGAAGATTATAACCCAGATGAAAATGTTCTTTTTAAAATTCATGATTTTTATTTTTCTTAATTTTTTATCTATATTAATTTAATAACTAAAGATGGTTTTCGCAAGAGGAATAGAAGGTTCAAAGTATATATTTATTTCTGATGGTGTATGGTTGGTTAAAAAAGGTACATATATTTGGTCTTGTAGCTCTAAGACTGGAAGAGAGTAAAAAATCTTTTTTGGTAACGTTTTATATTTTTTTGTATCTAAAGAGTTTTGGAATTTTTTTAAAATGGAAGCTGTGCATCTTTGAATATTATGATCCTCGGAAACATTTGTTTTTTCAATAATAAAGCGGTTGTCCCATTTTATACAATTTTTATTTTTTATAGAAATTATAGGCAATGTATTTCTGATTTCCGGATATATGTATATTATGTTTTTTTTTAGTGTTATTTCACATTTCCATAAAGTAGATGTTTTTATGGTTTTTGATATTATATTGTCGTATATTTTCCTAAGAGAGGCAAGTCTTGGTCTATAAAAATGTGTTGCGGAAATTGTAATTAGACATGAAGAAAGTACGTTAAGTGCTAATTCAGTTGGCAGCTTTATAAAACTATCGCAGTCAATGGTAATAAATCCTTCTGGGTACAATAACACTGTTTTAGTTAAAATTTGATTTTTTTGTATCTCAACAAGGTCATTTACATTTTGTATGCTTTTGATTCCTTTTGTACATCTTTCAATTAGCAAGTCATATGGAATAATATCTTGCATTATCGATGACTTAAGTAGCTTTCGGATCTTTGTGCGTAAAAATTTATTATTGTTGTTTGATGGATCTTGTACCCATTCAATATTTTGTAGTTTTAGATATTGCTCTAATTCTTCTTTTTTAAAATTTAGAAGGGGACGGATAATATATATGTTATTATGTGATGAAAGTGGAGAAATAGAAGCTAAACCTTGTGTCCCACTTCCACGAAACAAGCGTATAAAGAAGGTTTCTACTAAGTCATCTTGATGATGTGCTAGCAATAGACATTTAACGTTGTTTTGATTACACCATTCTGTTAACAAATCCCTGCGAGCCTCTCTTGCTTGATTTTGTAAATTAGATAACTTTGTTGTTCCTATCCAATTAAGAATATGATGCTCAATATTATGATTGTGGCAGATTTTTTGTGTATATCGTGCTTCTTCTGAGGCTTCAGGTCTGAGATTATGGTTTACTGTTAAACATACTAATTTTCCGCCAATCTTCTCTACCCAATGTTTTGATAATAGGGCTAATGCTAATGAGTCTGATCCGCCAGAGACAGCAACAGCTATTTTGGGATATTCCCCAAATGTAAAAATTTCGTTTATCTCTTTTGTAAATTTGTGTATTGTAGTAGTGTGAGGCATAAGTATAGAAGAGTTTATATATATATGAATAGATATATTACATGGTGTTTAATATTTCTAGCGATTTTTGCTGTTTTATATTTATCTAGGGGCATTTTAATGCCTTTTATTGTATCTTTGGTTATTTCGTACATGTTATCACCTTTAGCAGTGATGTTGGAGACCAGATTTGGAATGAACAGGGTGGTTATATCGGGCTTTTTGATTACTGTATTGTTAGTGTTGTTTATTTCTTTATGGGTTGTATTAATTCCATTAATATATGATCAGATTTATAGTTTTATTGAAAATATACCTAGGTATAAAGAGATGTTTAATACTGAAATTATGCCTTATTTTTTAACAAAAATAGAAAGTATCAGCCCTTCTTATGTTGTGAAAATACAAGATAAGTTAACGAATTTTATTCAGTTTGCATTGGAAGATTTTGTGATGTCTATTCATAAAATATGGAAATCTGGTTTTGTAGTGATTAGTTTTCTGTCAATGATTGTTCTAGTACCGCTTATTAGTTTTTATCTTATAAAAGACTGGAAAAACATTACGGATAATATCATGAATTTAATACCTCAAAGGAGACAAAGTGTAATCAAAGAATTAGTAAAAGAAATAAATTCTTCTTTGGCTTCGTTTTTTAGAGGTCAGCTTAATGTTTGTTTTCTGCTGTCTTTTTATTATTCTGTTGCATTGTTATTGGTAGGTTTAAACTATGGAGTGTTTATAGGCATTACTACTGGTTGTTTATCTTTTATTCCTTTTTTGGGTTTGTTGGGTGGTTTCTTTAGTTCTGTGCTTGTGGCGTATTTTCAATTTAAGTCATGGTACGCGGTATTAATAATAGTTGTAGTGTTTTTATTAGGTAATATTCTTGAGGGGATAATGTCTCCTAGAATTATAGGAAAGAGACTTGGACTGCATCCTGTATGGGTTATTTTCTTCGTATTATTTGGTGGGAGCTTATTTGGTATATTGGGGATGTTATTTGCGGTTCCTTGTGGAGCGGTAGTGAGTATTTTTATTAGATTTTTTATTAAAAATTATTACAACAGCGAATTATATAAAACGCCATAATTGTGTCACAAGAATTACAGTATACCTTTCCTATACAGAGCCATGTGTCTTTTAGAGAAGAAGACTACATAGTATCTTCATGCAATGAAGAGGCATTTAAATGGCTTATGCAATGGCCTGATTGGGGAGATTCTGTTTATAATCGTTTTACTTTCTTATCTGGAGATTTTTTCTCTGGTAAAACGCATTTAGCTAGTATTTGGCAAAAATATTCTGGTGCTATTTTTATTGATCGGGAATTTATATTGAACAAACAATATGTTGGTAAGAAAGCAAATTATATTCTGGAGAATTTAGAGTTAACACAAGAGTTAGAGATAGAATTATTTCATTTTGTTAATTACATGATGGATTCAGGAAAATGTCTTGTTATTACTTCTAGAGTTGCGCTTACAAATATTCAATTTTCTTTAAAAGATTTAGAGTCTCGTTTAAAAGCCTTCGCTATGGTTAGAATCAAAGAGCCAGATGATGAGTTAGTTACACAGGTGATTATCAAATATTTTTCTGATCATCAAATTAGTATTGGTCACGATGCTGTAAAATTCCTCAAAACACGAGTAGATAGGTCTTATAAAGAATTATTTAGCGTATTAGATTTGTTGAATAAGGAATCTTTAGGTCAACAAAAGAAAATTTCTGTCAATTTTATTAAAGATGTTTTGCAAATTTAGTTCTGAGAGATTCTAAAGCTAACTCAAGTTTTTCTATAGGTAAATCAAACATTTTTTTTGTAAGAATAGAGATTATGCTGCAGGTAATTTTTTTGTTTGGATAGACTTCGGATATTATATAAACGTATAGTGCTAGCTGTTGATAAATGGATTCTGGTATATTAGAGTCTAAGGAAGTTTTGTAATCAACAATTGTTACTTGTTCTGGTGTGATAATGAGTAAATCTATTTTTGCAGATATCTCCATGTTCTTTGAGAGTTTTTTGTATATTTTGGTTTCTTTTTTTATAAATGCATCCGTTGTTTTAGGTAAAATTATATTGTTTATAACCTCTAGCAATGAATCTATATAAAATGTGTGATCATTCTTATCAACTGAAGTTTGTTGTATGTATTTTTCTAATAAATCATAAGATACGTTTTTTTGTATTACAAAAACCTCAAGGGCTTTATGCAGAATGGTACCTATGGTGGTTTTATAATTTTCTATAGTATCTTGTTGTGAAGTATTTGAGGGTGTCAGAGATGTGCTGCAATTATTTTTTACGGGTACCTGCAGAAATTCTGGTATTTGAATGTCTATATCTTCTTGATGGGCGTTGTCTTCGTTATTGTTTTCTTGATTAGTAGATTTTTGTAAATAGTAAATGTTTTGGTTGTTTGATATAAAGAAATCTTTCTGATCATTAGTTATTGCAACATCTAAATTAATGTTATTAAATCCCATAATTGTTTTCGCTTCGAGTTTATCTTTTTTTGCTAGAACATTATTAAGTTTTGAGAACCAAGAATTAGGGTTTATAGACTGAATATTAGTCCACCCGCACACTAGAATATGTTGTTTGGCTCTTGTTAAAGCAACATAAAGAAGTCTAAAATATTCTTTTAGTGTTTCTGTGTTTGTTTTTTCTATTAGAGCGTTGAAGTATTCGGAAATGTTTTGTAGAGGTTCGGTTTTATATACAAGCAGTTCTTCTTTTTGATCAAAAATAATAGGGTTCTTATTTGATGGCACATTTGTGGTGTCAGGAAGGATCACATATTTTGCTTGAAGACCTTTGGATGCATGAACTGTCATAATGCGGACTTGATCTTTCTTTGAAGTAATATCTCTTTTTATTTCTAGGCTACTATTATTGAACCATTGTACAAAATTTACAAGTGAGGTGTCTGTTTTTTGAAATATTTGACAGATATTTAGAAATTCATCTAGCACTTCGTTTATTTGGTGTCCAAAATATTCTATAAAGTTTTTGCGATACGACAAAACATCTAATATCTCTACAAAGAACTCGAAAGGTCTGCTAGTAAGCCCGATCTCCATGAGTTGAGATAGTGTTTTGTATAAATGATGATATTCCCTCTGATTTTTTAAGTTATCCCAAATGCTTGATTCTTTATCTTTTGCTAAAGTTGCAAGTACCTCTTCCGACACACTAAGAAACGGACTTTTAAGGAGGCAAGCGAGATTGTAGTTATCTTGTGGTAAAAGAATAAAATTGACTAAGCTCATTAGGTCTTGTATTGCTAGCGAAGAATTCAAATGAATTCTGTCCATACCACTTATGGGGATTCCAAGCTTTTTAAATTCTTTGATAATGTTTTTTGTCAATTTATCTCTTTTGCGAATGAGAATAAGAAAATCAGACGGTTGATGTTTGTCTGTTAAAAGAAGCGATTGAATTTTTCTAGCAAGTATTTTTGCTAATATTTGAGATGGATCATAATTAGAGTTAGGGTAATCTATTAATGCTTCCCAAGCATGATCTTCTGTGTCTTGTTTATGTCCAAAAATCACAGGTAATATCTCTATTGATGCCTCATTAAAATTCACAGAAGAAATGTGCTTTAGAGCGTTTGTATAAAATAATTCTGGAGATGATTTGGTAATGGTATTAAATACTTCATCTATAAAATCTAAGATTATTTTATCTGATCTATATGAGGTATTGAGTTGGCACTCTATCCAATTTTTGTTGGAATTGATGTTAAAATTTTTCATTAACTCAAAAATCTCAGGAGAGGTTCCTTGGAAGCTATATATTGATTGTTTTGGGTCGCCCACAACAAAGATTGTACATTCTTTTTCGTTATTATATTGGAAGAATATTTGTGTTATTTGTTCTATGATTTCCCATTGTAAGAGATTTGTATCTTGGGCCTCGTCGATGAGTAAATGTGTTATTTTATGGTGTAACTTATATTGAATCCATGTTGCTAAAGCTTTAGTATTTAGTAATTTGATTGTATGATGTAGTAGATCGTTGTAATCTAAACACTGATGCTGTTTTTTGATCTTTGTATATGTATTAAGAAATACGTGGCCGAGAAATAGAAATCCGGCTGTTTGTTTTGTAGTTGTTGTGGCTATTTTTTTGTGCTCAAGGCCTACAAGCATATTTTGTATTTTTTCTAGTAACTCTAACAGTTCATTGGAGCTATATTTTTTTGTGATTAATTGCTTTCGTGGCAATCCTAAGTTTGTAAGAAAGTATGGAGATAATTTTGATAAATTATCTGTGCTCTTAAAGGTTAATAAAGACTTTAAAATATCAGCTTCTGTACTCAGAATGTGTTTATTTCCGTGTATCAGTTTCATTATTGTGTATTTGAGTTTTTCCTCCTCAGCAACAATATTAAAATTTTGTGGAATATTAAATTTTTGATATAGGTTTTGAATTTTTTTATCAAGAGTTTGGATGTTTGTGAAGAAATCTGGATGTTGGCTTGTTATAAACAAATGATGTGCAAAGATTTCTGATAGCTTTATATCATGTATATTGCTTAGAAGGTAATCGATGTCTTGTGCAAAGCTGTAGTTTTGATAAGTTGTAATGGTATGTTTTTGAGCAAGTGTTTGAATTTTTTCTAGGTCACTGCCCTCTAGTATCTGAGAATTTATTTCTATGCCTGACTCTATAGGAAATTTTGATAAAATTGTCTGACAAAAAGAATGGATGGTTTTGATTTGTAAATTATGCTGAGCATCGAGCAATATTGGTAATAATATTCTTGCTCGAGATTCTATATCAGGTGTTGGTGTTGTGCCTAAAAGCTCTGTTAATTGATTTTTTAGTTCATGATTTGTGCAGATAGACCAAAACCCTAAAGTTTTGTTTATTCTTTCAAGCATTTCTGTAGCTGCTGATTTTGTAAATGTAATACAAACGATTTTACGTGGGTCTACTCCCTCAAGAAGAAGGGTGATGAATCTATCAATCAGTACTTTTGTTTTACCTGATCCTGCGGAAGCAGAAACCCATATGTTTTTTTGAGTATTTTTAATTGTTTTTTGCACTTCAGTTTATAATGTCACTGGTTTGATTGTCCATTTTAAAATACTATGTGTCTCTCTGATTTTTAACCAAGAATCAATATCTAATGCGATGTTAATAATGTGAGCTGTGCCTAAAGATATATTGGAATCTTGTAATAGATAATTTGCTATATCACTGATTGCTGGATTATGACTTATGACCATGAGGTCAGAGAAATGATCGGGTATCTCTTGTACTGCAGATAGTAAATCTTCTAATTTAGGGTTGTATAATTTTTCTTTAAATTCTGTATAAAAATTCTTGTATAGGAAATCTTCTAAATGATGTAGTGTTTGTGTTGTTCTAGTTGATGTAGAGCATAGTACTATGTCTATTTTAGATTTTTGCAGTTGTTCTTGTTGTGAAATTGATTTGATTTCTTTCACACCTTTTGGCGTCAAAATTCTGTCTTTATCATTATCGGTGCTAGGGAACGTATTTGCATGTCTCAACAGGTATAAATTCTTCATTTTATAGCTCTAAAAAAATATATATACTTACTTGCAAGGAAGTATAATATATAACTTGAGTTGATACAATAGTCTAGGAGATTGTTTTATGTTACTAATCATTTCGCCAGCAAAAAAAATGGATTTTCTTTCTAAGATCTCGGTGCATAAAATGACCGAGTGTCAGTATAAATCTGAAACTCAATCACTTTTAAAAATAATGCAAAAAAAATCTATTAAAGATTTGATGAATATGATGTCATTAAGTAAAGCATTAGCAGAATTAAATTATAATAGATACCAGAGCTTTGAGAGTTGCATTGAAAGGCAAGCTTTAATGGCTTTTAGCGGGGATGTTTACAGTAACATGTCTATATCTCAATATACGCCTGGTGATATGGACTTTGCACAAAAACATTTGCGAATTTTATCTGGTTTATATGGTATTTTAAAGCCGTTGGATTTGATTAGAGCGTATCGTCTTGAAATGGGAGTAAAGTTAGATAGTTCAGATGTAAATGATTTGTATTCTTTTTGGAAAAATAAATTAACCAGTGAAGTACAAAATCTTATAAATCAAGATGATGGTACTTTGATAAACCTTGCATCTACAGAGTATTCGTCTGTACTTGATATGAATATTCTTTCTGGCAAAATAATCAAAATGGTCTTTAAAAACTTCAATAATGGTAGTTATAAAATAGTTGGGTTGTTGGCTAAGAGGGCTCGAGGTATGATGGTTGATTTTATAATAAGAAACAAGTTGGGATCATTGAATTCTTTAAAAGAATTCTCTAGTGGAGGGTATAAATTTATTCCTTCGGAGTCGTCTGATAATGAATTGTGTTTTTTTGCTCAATGATTGCTTCCCAGAATATATTTAATATAAATCAGTGCAAGATACATCGAGATAGGGCCGCAACAAAGCCTCAGCATGGTATTTATAAATATGTTTCTGCTGATTTAAATGAAAGACTATTGTTGTGTAAACTTCCTTCGCAAGTCAAAATGTTGGAGTTTGGAGGCCGTGATAACGGTATCTCAAGCAGTATTCATTTAGAACTAATGATTCATGCAGATATTTCTACGAAGATGCTTCAGAGGTTTGAGAATAAAAAAGTGGTTCAATGCAACGAAAATTCTTTGCCATTTGACCAGAGAGTATTTGATGTCGTTGTAAGTAATTTGCATATGCATTGGTCTAATGATATCCCTCTGGTACTGCAAGATTTTCACCGTGTTCTAAAAGATCAAGGAGTATTCCTTGTATCTATGTTTGGTGGTAAAAGTCTTAAAGATTTGCGGGATGTTTTTCTGGAAGTTGAGATAAAAGATAATGATATAAAATATCATGTTTCGCCTATGGTAAAATTGGATAGTTTGTCTTTGTTGATGCAAAAAGTTGGTTTTAGAGATGTAATAGTCGATAGCTATGCTTTGAGTCTAGAGTTTTCTAATTTTGAGGTTATGTTAAAAGGCTTGAGAGATATGGGTGAATCAAATTGTCTTGCTCAAAAAGTTTCGTATTTACGGCGTGATACTCTACAGAAGGTTAAAGAGTTGTATAGTAAAAAGTGTGCTAAGAATAGAGCTTTATGTTTAGAAGTAGAGGTTTTGAATGCAATAGGCTATAAGTAGATTTTATAAAAAGAAAGCACCTTGTTCAGGTGCTTCTTTTTCAGGGACTTGAGAATGTTAATTTATTCGTAATCGTGACTGCTTCCTGGTAAGTCGTCATCGCTATAGTCGTCTCCAAACAAATCTCTGCCTTCGTGCGGTCTTTGTTCCTCGTCGATTTCAGTTTCGGAGTCATCTCCAAATAAATCTCTCGCGGGCTCTGCTAAAGGTGTCACTGCGTCTTCGTAGAAAGCTCTTTGTGTAGACAAAAATGCCTCTGGAGAATTTTGTGGTGCAATAGGAGAGGCATCTGGTGTGGTATCAATGTCAGCTTCTTCCGGATCTAAGTGGTACTCACTATCTGAATCTTCTTCTCTAGGATCTGAAGAATAATCACTCTCTGAATCTTGGTTATTTTGTGGTTTTTTAATAGGAGCTTGGGGTATGCTAGGGGATGCTGGTCTTCTAGGAGTTGTTTGTGGCGTGTTCATATCAGCCTCTTCCTGATCTAAGTAGCACTCACTATCTGAATCTTCTTCTCTAGGATCTGAAGAATAACCGCTCACTGAATCTTGGCTATTTTGTGGTTTTTTAATAGGAGCTTGGGGTGTATTAGGAGATGTTGATCTTCTAGGAGTTGTTTGAGGTGTGTGCATATCTTCATCGGACACTACTAGCCCATTTATAACTGCGTCACCATTTTCTAAAAATTCTACTATTGGTGCTTCTGGAGGTGTTAACTCTTCTCCTCTCGAAGGTTCTGAAAGAATGGTGTGCTCTTGTTGTGAGTTGTCATTGTGTCTTTGTATTTCATAAGAAGATATTGATCGGCTTTGAGATAGTAACATGCTTTTTCTTGATAAACGTCTTGATAGCATAAGATCATCAAGGCTCATTTCGTAGAGTGTGGTATTGTCGTTATCGTGGCTATCTGTTTCTTCTTCCAGAGTTTTTTCTGGGTGGTTATGAATTTGTGAAGATTCTGTTGTGTTTGGATTTTTGTTATAAGTGCTGAGTAGTGCTTTGAGAATTAAAGGGTTAATTTTGCCATTACTAATTTCGTTTGAGAGACCATAAAAAATAATGGTTTGTAAGATAAATGGTATAATGTTAGATATGAATTGTAACTGATCTAACTGATACGCCTCCTCAAGCTCGGGTAATAAATTTCTAACTACATTCGATGGTTCTTGGCTGTCATCTTGATTATGATTATTTTCGTTTGGGTTTTTACCTCTTGTCTTACGTGAAGGTTTTTTGTTGTGTCTGTCTCCCATGTTTTTTTGCTCCATTTTTATTAAAAATTGTTAACTAAATTTCTATTAAAACTACAAAAGAGTTAAAAAGAATCAATGTATTTCTGTTTTTATTTAAAATAGGAGTGGGTAGTTTTTTTTAAGTATAAGTAAAGAAAAATATCAACTTTTCAATTTTAAGTTGAAACATTCAAAGAAAAGAAGCCGCCACTCCAAGTGTTGATAAAAATTAACAATTTAAATATAAAGCTACATTCGGGTTTGCTAAATAAAGATTGCTATTAGTTTGTATTTCTATATTATCTCTTGAAAAAGAGGAGGTTATATGGATATATGCAAAGGTTGCGGTAGCACAAAGCTAATAAAGAATGGTACATCAAAAGG
>JAGORE010000016.1 GCA_018062985.1 Rickettsiales bacterium
TTTATTAGCATAGCAAGCTTACATTTCTTCTATCAATACCTAATCTCCGTAATAGTCACTGATCCATCAAAAACTAAGCTTCTTGTCTTAATATACAATATTTGCGTGTCCCCTATCTTAGCTATCTTACTTATGTATCTAATAAAAGAAAAGTTGACATATCACAACATCATAGATAACTCTAAAAATATTTTTCACCAAAGCCAAAGATGCTACGTGCGACTCTTGGTGTATTGCACGATACTTACAGCAATAAAACTACTCCTTAGTCCAGGCACAAACTTTTTATTGTTTTTAATCATTACCATAAAATTGCCTTTTGTTGAATCAGGTATTTACTTTAACAACCAATCATTATGGGAAAGCATTAAGTCATCATTTAATCATACACAAGAAAGTATATTAAGAGTTACCCTCACTATTGCTTCATTGGCCTTAGTTTCATATTTATTTTTGATTAAGTCATTACAAGTCATCAACACTTCTACCGCAGCTAAAACTCTATCCTTTACCCTAGGAATTGCAGTATCAAATTTTGAAATAATAGGAAAAATGATAATTATATCTTTATTTCTTAGTACCCAACAAAAACTAGCAAAACAATCATCAATATAATAATATTGATTTAAAAAATACAAACTTAACATGTACTTAGTAGTAATTTATAGCTATAATTAAATATTATTAATTTTAATATTACGTATCAATGAAACAAAAACCTATAGTAATAGTTATAGGCAACGAGAAAGGTGGTTCTGGGAAGACAACAACCGCAATGCATCTTACAACTGCACTGTTATATCTTGGCTTTAAAATAGCCAGTATAGATTTGGATATTAGGCAACGATCCTTATCTACATATATAGAAAACAGGATAAAATCTTATAAACAACAAAATATTCTAGTGCCACTTCCTGAACATTTTACAATCGAAGAACCTACGAGCGTTACACTTAACGAAACACAAAATATCTTGCAACAAAAATTCTTAAATATCTTAAATAAAGCTTCTGATTACGACTTTATAGTTATTGATAGCCCTGGTCATAATCATTACCTATCGCAGTTAGCACATTCATTTGCAGATATAATAATAACACCATTTAATGATAGTTTTGTTGATTTAGATGTAATTGCTCATATTGATCATACTAGTTACGATATACTAAGCCCAGGTATCTACAGCCAGATGGTCTGGGAACAAAAAATTACCAAAGCAAAAAGAGACAGAGGAACAATTGACTGGATCTTAATGCGAAATAGAATCTCGCCAGTGAATTCTAAAAACAAAAATAATATTACACGTGTACTAGAGAAATTAAAACAAAGACTCGGCTGTAAAATAGCACCAGGATTTGGTGAACGAGTAATTTTTAAAGAATTATTTCTTAAAGGCTTAACAATATTAGATATAAAAAATAAAAATCTTAATATCTCTATTAGTATGTCTCATGTAGTGGCAAGACAAGAGTTACTCAATCTTCTTTCTATTCTTGGAGTAGAGAAAATCAATAAAGCAATAGATAGTAAAATCTTATAGAACTATACATCTATACCTATTGTTTTTCTAGGTGACTTACGACAAAACAATGATATAATCTCAAAAGAACATTAATACCAATCAAGATATGAAAAATATTAGCAACAAGAATAACGAAAAAGAAGCACTCTTATTTCATAAAAAATCTCCATCTGGAAAAGTAGCACTAAAACCTACAAAACCACTGTTAACACAAAATGATTTATCTCTGGCATACTCACCAGGAGTTGCTTATCCATGTCTTGAAATCAATAAAAATCCTAACGCAGCATATGATTATACAGCCAAAGGAAATTTTGTTGCTGTGATATCAAATGGAACAGCCGTCTTGGGTTTAGGAAATCTTGGAGCACTTGCATCCAAACCAGTAATGGAAGGAAAAGCCGTGTTATTTAAACGCTTTGCAGATATCGATGCTGTAGATATAGAGGTAAGCACTGAGGATCCCACAGAATTTATTAATTGCGTAAAACTACTTGGAGCAAGTTGGGGAGGAATAAACCTAGAAGATATAAAAGCACCAGATTGCTTTATTATTGAGGAAGAACTCAAAAAAATCATGGATATTCCAGTTTTTCATGACGATCAACACGGTACTGCAATTATAACATTAGCCGGCATAATAAACGCTCTACACATTACAAAACGAAAAATGAATGAGCCAAAAATTGTAGCAACTGGTGCTGGAGCAGCATCTATAGCATGTATAGAACTGCTTAAAAAAATGGGAGTACCACATGAAAATATCATCTTAACAGATTCTAAAGGTGTTATTTATAAAGGAAGAAAAGAAGGCATGAATCAGTGGAAAGAAAAACATGCCCTAGATACAAAGAAGCGCACCTTAGCAGAGGCAATGGAAGGTGCAGATATAGTAATAGGACTGTCTGTCAAAGGACTAATCACACCAGAAATGGTGAAATCAATGAATAAAAACCCAATTATTTTTGCACTAGCTAATCCAGATCCTGAAATCACTCCTGAAGAAGTAAAAAAAGTCAGAAGCGATGCAATTATTGCTACAGGAAGATCTGACTATCCAAATCAAGTAAATAACGTTATGGGTTTTCCGTATATCTTCAGAGGAGCTCTTGATGTTAGAGCCAGATATATAAATCATGAAATGAAGATTGCCGCCGCTATGAGCATCGCAGAGTTAGCTCGCAAACCAGTACCTGAAGAAGTATCTTTGGCATATTCGGGCAGGAAGTTAGCATTTGGTCCAGAATATATTATTCCTGTACCTTTCGATCCCCGATTAATGCATACAATTCCTGTAGCTGTAGCAGAATCAGCAATCAAAACCAAAGTAGCAAGAAAAGCTATTAAAAATTTAACTAAATACAAACAAGAACTGATCTCAAGACTTAATCCATCTGCAAATCTTCTTGAGTTAGTATTTGAAAAAATAGCACGAAAACCAAAAAAAGTAATCTTTGCAGACGGAGAAGAAATCGCAGTAATCAAAGCAGCTATCAATATACAACAAGGTGGCTTTGGTAAACCTATTTTAGTTGGACGAGAAGAAAGAATACAAGAAGTGGTAGCTGAATACCAAATAGCTGATCAAATTAAAAATATAGAAATTATCAACTCACAAAACTCTCCAAATGTAGAAAAGTATATTCAACATTTGTATAGTACAAACTCAAGAAAAGGTATGTTACTAAGAGACTGTACTAGATTAGTCAAGAATGATAGAAATATATTCTCAGCTTGCATGCTTGAATGCAACGACGGAGATGCTCTTGTTGTAGGGCACACAAGACATTATCGCGCTACATTACAAGATGTTTTCAAAGTAATAAAGGGCAAAACTAACATCGATGTTTTTGGTTTATCCATATTAATAACACAAGAAACCACGCTATTTATTGCTGACTCTGCAGTAAATCAGGAGCCTTCAGCAGAGCAACTAGCCAATATTGCTATTGCATGCGCTAAAAAAGCAAAAGAACTTGGTCAAAAACCGAGAGTGGCCTTCTTATCATTCGCAAGCTTTAACAATTCAAAAAGCAGCAATAGGATTAGCACAATACAACAAGCCATATCTATTCTTGATCAGAAAAAAAACATTGATTTTGAGTACGACGGAGAAATGACCGCAGATGTAGCGCTAAATCCAGATATGAAAAAACTTTATCCATTCATTAAATTATCAAGCCCTGCAAATATTTTGATTATGCCTTCACTTGATGCAGCACATATCTCGTCTAAGTTGTTGCAGAAAGTCGGTCAATGTACATTAATAGGTCCAATTACTCAAGGGTTCAAAAAACCAGTACAAGTAGTGCATCTCGATGCACCAGTTGAAGAGATAACTAATATGGCTGCATTTGCGTTGTCAGAGGTCAAATAATTAATGAAAGCACTGAAAAAAGTTTAACCTTATGAGTTGCTCTAGGTCTTGGCATTAGCGTGTAGTAACATAAGAAATGCTAAAACAAGAAATATACACCAAGACCCTAAATACGCTTCTAATAAAACAAATTATTTTAGTAACAAGATTGTGCAGCAAAGAAAAGAAGTTGCTGAAAGAATTAGAAAAAACAGAGTATTAATTAGCAATTCTTTAATTATTATCATATAGCATGTGCTCAAAGTCTTTTAAGAAGAAAGAAATGAGCAAACACAAAACATATTTAATATTCTTAATACTACTATCATTAATAGGACAAGGTTCAATTACAACCTTTGTACCTGGCTTACCAACCATTGCTACAGATCTAAACATTAGAAACTCTGTTGCAGCAGAATTAACAAGCTCTTATCTTCTAGGTCTGGCTGTAACATCTTTAATAGTTGGAGCTATATCAGATAGATATGGTCGTAAAAAAGTTATCATTATCTCATCAATAATCTACACACTGAGTTCAGCCTTTTCCATCTTTTTGGATAATATACTTTATTTATCATATCTAAGATTCTTGCAAGCATTAGGTGGCGGAGCGTTACTGATAATGAGTCACGCTATAGTTACGGACTGTTATACTCAAAACAACAGAACAAAAGTCTTATCAATAATTTACCCAATGATTACTATTAGCCCGCCTATCGGAATGCTTATTGGCGGATTAATAACAAATATCTTTGAATGGAAGACTATATACATTTTCTTATCTTGCTGCAGTCTTGCTATTTGTACTTTTGCAATTCTCTGTTTTCAAGAAACCAAACAGGCAAGTACAATACAACCGATAAAACCATCAATCCTTATCAAAAACTACCTCTACATATTAAAAAACCCTGTTTTTATAGGATACACAACATTAAATTGCCTTACAGCAACCATAATTTATAGCTACTTTGCCGACGCACCATTTATCTTAATGGATCTCAATATGTCAGCAGCCGAAATAGGTTATTTAATAGCCAGCACAAGCTTCGGAGTAGTAATAGGAAATTTTATATGCAATCAAACACTAAATATTTTATCATTTAATAAAATTACCACTATTGCTATTACCATTATATTATGTGGGGCCCTATTTCTCTTTGCTACAACATACGATGGAGCTCAAGACACCTCAGAAGTGATTATACCTTTTTTTGTTATTTCCATAGGAATAGGAATTATAATTCCTCTATTAGTCTCTAAAGTTTCACACGAATTTGAATCAATCGAAGGCTCCACTCTTGGACTATATAACTTTTTTAGAGCAATAACTTGTGCGGCAACAACTAGATATGTTGGAGAATTTACCTCTCAAGATCCGAACAATATGTCAATTTATATTACAATATTTGCACTGTTTATGATTATAACATTTGGCTGGATTACATTTTACAATAAAAAACATAGCTCGCAGTAACTTGCTATAAGTTTACTGCCCCACCTTTCACAGAAATACTTAGACGTTTTTTACCCGTAGGCGGTTCTAAAATTATAGGATCATTAGACTGGTGATCTATCAACATTTCTACAAGGGTAACTTCTACGTGCTTTGCTCTATCTAACTTCTTATTCACCAGTCGTTGCATTTGCAAATCAGCTCGTTGCTTCGGAGCTCTTATAATAGAATCACTATCAAAACTATCTCTTCCAGAAAGAATATCTTCTTGTTTTTGTCGACTCAGGTCTATTCTCATTCCATTAAGAGTAGTTGGCATTATTAATATATCTTCACAAGAACCATGATATTTTTTCTGCAACTCAGACCATTTCGTTCCACCAATATGAGTAAATTTATTAGGAGTGCCTAATAATGAATGATTGGATTTTCCAGGCTCAGAATTTTCTACACCTATCATCAAAGATCCTGGATAATCAGCTGAAGGAGCACGATAATGTAAATACATATGTCCATGCTCTCCATCTGGGCCATGTACAAAATTTCCATCTCTATCTTCTCCTAACTTATCTACTCCAAAAGCAAAATTTAATCCAAAATGATGAGCTTCTGCCGAAGACTTCCCCAAAGCACCTAAGGTATCTAGCGTTCCAGCAAAAACACCTTTATCCTCTATGCAAAACCACTTACCTTCAGATGACGTTAAATGTGTAGAATGCGAACTTATAGACCTTTGAAATAAAGCAGAGTGCTCACTACCACACCCATCTGCAAAACTACGAGCTCTGTCTCCATGAATAAGCCAATTCATGAATGCATGCCTTTCTCCTGTTTCAGCTATGGGAGGAATTTGTATTAAGATTCTTGACCCATGAGCAAGATACGACGATACAGGAAGTTGATTATTACTGGCACTGACTACATTATCACCATCGCTAACACATAATCCTCCGCAGTCAACAACTGTAAGAACACGCTTAAATACATCTATAGACTGCTTTTCTTGTGTTGATGTAGTATAACGTTCTCTTGATAGCATCATATCCGTCTTAGACATATCATTGTCTATCTCTGCCCTAAAACTAAGTTCATTTTGAGCGTGCTGTTTCATAACAAACTCCAAAATTTATTACTACCACAATACGAGTGTATAACTTTTTTATTAATAACTCATTAACAACTATGACTTTCGGTGGTTTTTTATAAACATCAGATTATTGTTAAAAACACTGAAAATTTAAATATTGACTCTGAAGATAAAAATCCCTTATACTATCACAATCAAGGAATCAAAAATTATAAACATAATGTTAGAATTAGAAAAAACTTTTTTAGCGAAATTTATCCCAGATGTTTCTCAATGTAAACACAAAGAACTTTTTGATATTTATCTTCCCAAAAACTCTTACCATCCAAATTTAAGAATAAGAAAAAATGGCAATAAATTTGAAATAACAAAAAAAACTATGGTCGATAACGACCCATCAAAACAACTAGAGCATAACATTGCTCTCTCTGAAGATGAATTCCTCAGTTTGTCGAAAGCTGATGGAAAAATAGTAAAAAAAATCCGTTATTATTATAATTATAACGGACGCACTGCTGAAATCGATATTTTCCAAGAAGATCTATACGGATTAGTCTTGGTAGATTTCGAATTTGACAAAGAAGAAGATAAAAACAACTTCCCTTTGCCAGACTTCTGTTTGCTAGATGTTACAGGAATAGAATTTATTGCTGGAGGTATGCTTTGCGGAAGAAAATACCAAGACATCGAAGCTCAGCTAAATCAATTAGGATATCAAAAATTAAAGTACTAATACGTAAAAAGATTTTATTATTACGTGTTACTAAATCAGTATATCATAATTAATGCACAAATATCTTTTATATCAAATATTTATAGCACATTCATAATTTTGCTTTAATGTTTATTAATTTTGTATTAAAAATAAAAACAATAAATCTAACCTCAAAATACCACAAATGCTAATAAGCAGCATTCAAAATTTTTCTTGCTCGTTTTTCCGAAATTACGAACATGTTTCTTTTAAACCAGAAAGCAAGTTTATTATTATCACTGGTAATAATGGCATAGGAAAAACCAACATCCTTGAAGCACTGTCACTATTTAGTCCAGGACGTGGCCTACGAAATACAAAACTAGAAGAAATGCTAAACTTGAATTTCTCCCCATTACACCCTTGGAAAATCTCAGGTACAATACACGGGATTGATGGAGAATCAATAATGACCACACAATTTTTACCAGAAATCCAAGAAAAAAAGAGACACATCTCTATCAATGAGATAGAAATTAAAAAACAACAGGATTTATATAATATTTGTAGTATCAGCTGGGTAATTCCACAAATGGATGGCGTGTTTATACAAGGCTCTTCAAGTAGACGTAAATTCTTAGATAAGCTTTGCTCAAACTTCAATAACACTTATGCTGACACATTAAATAAATACGAATACTTTATTAAAGAAAGACTAGCACTCTTAAAACAGGACAAACCAGATCAAGATTGGCTTACTGTTGTCGAAAGAAAAGCATCGGAACTTGCAGTAATAATAGCCGCCATAAGGGTAGAAACCTGCTCTATAATCCAAAATATTTTAGAAAAACTTGATTATAACCTACCAAAAATCAGAATTTCTGTAGAAGGAAATTTAGAAAAACAAATATTTTCTACTCCATCATTGCAATTAGAGCAAGATTTTTGTAACATCTTAAAAAAGAATAGAGATTTTGACGCATTGTCAAAACGAACTAACGTAGGAATACACAGATCTGATCTATTAGTATTTAACATATCTAAGAATATTAATGCAGACATGTGTTCTACCGGAGAACAAAAACTTTTACTTCTTGCAATATTTTTAGCAGAAGTACTAGCTTTTATTGAAGTAAAAGGTATTATACCTATATTACTACTTGATGATATTATGTCATATTTAGATAGAGAAAGACGATATATGCTATATGAAATAATAAGAGATATTGGTGCGCAAGTCTGGATGACCGGAACAGATGAAGAGCATTTTGATCTTATAACTTCTGGGCAAATCGTTAAAATACAAAACAATAAAATAGTTATTTAATACCAATACATGAGGAGCTAATGACCGAAAACTATGGTGCAGAATCAATTAAGGTTCTTAAGGGGTTAGAAGCGGTAAGAAAAAGACCAGGAATGTACATCGGAGACACAGATGATGGCTCAGGTTTACATCATATGGTCCATGAAGTAGTCGACAACTCCATAGATGAGTCATTAGCAGGCTACTGTAACAAAATCACAGTCATTATAACTCCTTACGGCTCTGTTTCAGTTGAAGATAATGGTCGTGGTATTCCTGTAGATCAACACGCAGGTGAAAATAAATCAGCTGCAGAAGTAATCATGACACAATTGCATGCTGGCGGTAAATTTGATCAAAATTCATACAAAGTCTCCGGTGGTTTACATGGTGTTGGTGTTTCCGTAGTAAACGCGTTATCACAATGGCTAAAGCTTACTATCTGGAGAAATGGCAAAGAACATTTCATGGAGTTTAGACATGGAGATCCTGTAGAATCTTTAAAAGTTGTAGGCGATAGCAATAAAACAGGAACAAAAGTTGAGTTCTTTCCTTCTACCGAAACTTTTAGTTTTATAGAATTCAATTTTTCAACACTGGAGAACAGATTGCGAGAAATGGCCTTCTTAAACCCTGCAGTGAGCATCACTCTTGAAGATCAAAGACCTGACAAACTGGCAAAATCTGAGTTTCACTATTCTGGTGGTATAACAGAATTTGTTAAATATATAGACAGAACAAAAAATCCTTTACATTCAATAGTTGAAATAAAAAGCGAACAAAATGGTATTGCTTTAGATATCGCAATGCAATGGAACGATAGTTACCATGAAAACATCATGTGCTTTACTAATAACATTAGACAAAGAGATGGCGGTACACATTTATCTGGTTTTAAATCAGCACTAACACGCGCAATCAATAAATATTTAGACCTACAAAGCAAAAAGAAAAAATTTGCTGCATTTACAGGGGAAGATACAAGAGAAGGACTTAGTTGTATAATATCAGTTAAAGTACCAGATCCTAAATTCTCATCACAAACAAAAGATAAGCTTGTAAGTTCAGAAGTAAGAACCGCAGTTGAAGGGGTCTCTTCAGACAAATTAGACCAGTGGTTTGAAGAAAATCCATCAGATGCTAGAATCATTATAGAAAAGATTACAGAAGCTGCCAATGCCCGCGAAGCTGCGCGCAAAGCACGTGAACTGACCAGAAGAAAAGGGGCTCTAGAAATCTCAAATCTACCAGGGAAACTGGCAGATTGTCAAGAACGCGACCCTGCCAAATCTGAGGTGTTTATAGTTGAAGGAGACAGTGCCGGCGGATCAGCTAAACAAGGAAGAAGTCGTGCGTTCCAAGCAATCCTACCGATAAGAGGTAAGATTCTAAACGTTGAAAGAGCCAGATTTGATAAAATTATAAGCTCAGAACAAATAGGAACATTAATAACAGCTTTCGGTACAGGTATAAGCGAAGATTTTGATATAGAAAAAATACGCTACCATAAAATAATCATAATGGCCGATGCTGATATCGACGGTGCACATATCAGAACCTTATTGCTTACATTCTTCTATAGACACATGAAACAAGTCATTGAAAAAGGATTTCTTTATATAGCACAACCTCCTCTATATAAAATAAAGCGAGGCAGCAAAGAAGCGTATTTAAAAGACGATCCGGCTTTAAATGACTATCTCTTCTCTAAAATAGTTGAAGAAGTCAAAATAAAATTACATAACAATTCTGAAATTGCAGATAGCCAACTAGAAACTTTGTTAAAACAAATTTTTACATATAATAAACTCTTAGCATCTTTAGCAAAAAAAACTAAAATACCAGATTTTATATTAGATGTTTGTTGCCTAAACTCTATTTTTACAGAAGAAGTTTTTGACAATAAAGATAGGTTATTAAAATGCTTAGATCACGTAGCACAGCATCTTAATAAACATGAAGAAGACAGCTACAATACCCTTTGGGGACATAAACAGCTCGAAGAAGGAAAAATTGCCATTACAAAGACTGTCAGAGGCATAACAGAAACACACATTTTAGAAAGATTGATTCTCAACTATACAGAAATAAAAGCTCTAGATAAAATTGCCCTGGAAAGAAGAGGTTTATTTGATAATCCTGGTACTATCTATGATTGCAAAAAAGATCAGGAAATATCTTCATTCTTTACACCACTATCATTATATCAATCTTTATTAGCTTTTGCAAAAAAAGGTATGACTATACAACGTTTTAAGGGCCTTGGTGAAATGAACGCAGACCAACTGTGGGACACAACTCTTGATCCAGACAAAAGAACATTGTTACAAGTCAGGCTGGAAGATTTCGACGAAGCAGAAGAAGTGTTTTCTACTTTAATGGGTAACGTTGTAGAACCAAGAAAAGACTTTATTCGCGCTAATGCAGATAATGCTAGAATTGATACTTAATAATATCATTTCTTGAGAACTGTTTTTTATACACAAAACAAAAGTAGCAGCTCCATATTGATTCTATAGTATAAGCATTTTAGAACCATGCAAATAAAGGTAAAATGACCAATATAGAAGAAGCAGTAAAAGAAGAAAAAATAGATGAGTTAACAACCATATTGCCTCATATCAAACCCTCTTCAGAATATTTATTTCTTGCAATTTCCTTAATAAAACCACAAGCTACAAAAGCAATTTTTGGATTTTATAACCATACATTTACAAATTCTACAAATAAATATGGAGATACACCTCTAAAAACAGCTATTTATAGTTACCACACCTCAAAACCAGAAAAGAAAAATAAAGCTTTAGAAATTGTTGAGCTTACTATAGCCAATAGTGATAATATCAACATTAAAGATTCATATAATAATACAGCTATTTCAATAAGTAGTTTTCTAAATCTCCCAGAAGTAACGTCGTTATTACTTCAATATAACGCAAACTATACAATCACGGACCATACTGAAAATGCAGCTTTAGATAAAGCTCTGTGGGAGGGACATACAGACGTTGTCTTATCATTTTTTGCACATAACTCATCATTGAAAGATGCGCCAACTCTTTATCAAGGCCAAACACCTCTCATAAAAATGCTCTATGGACAAAAAGTTGAAATGGTAAAATTTCTACTAGATCAACAAGTAGATATCAACGCTCCAACTGCTGATGGAACACTACCATTAGATATAGCACGAGAACTTGGTAACACAGAAATCCTAGGGTTACTAGAAAATCATCAACTTGACTAATGAATAACTCAAATTGTTTTCAGTTAATTAGCTAAATAGACAAGCTGATTTTAAACCACTCTTTTCTTTCTTAATATTTGTACCACATAATTTTAGATAACATTATAAAAAAACAGAACAATGGCAGAAATTTCTATAGCGCTCAATACTATCAAAACAAAAACTATATACATTTATAGACAGCACATGGAACTCAAAACACTTATACGTATGAGCATAACTAGGACACACTCTACTAATATGGTTTTCTATTCTCACTGATACTATAGCTGCAACTCGCTTTTTTTCATTGTAATATTCATGTGATCAGGTAATGGCGCAGTTATATTATAGTTTTTGCTATTTAAACTAAATTGAATCTTATAAGCATGTAGATGCATCTTGAGATTATTCTGAGAAGAATCTAATTTATACTTCCCATCCCCTAAAACCGGGCACCGCAATTCTTCTGAAGCATGCACACGTATCTGGTGCATTCTACCAGTCACAGGTGAAAACTGAACTAAAGAATACCGCCTATCCTTAGAAATTGATAACACTTTAAATTTAGTAATCGCTTCTTTCCCATCATCATCGCTAGAAACTTTTTCTTTATCACCAAAATCAAGTTTCTTGATATATGATCGTATAATACCTTCTTTTTGCTTTGGTATACCAATAAGAACAGCTAAATATTGCTTCGACATGTTATGCTCTTTAAACAGCGACACCAGATCATTAGAGGCTTCTTTAGATTTACCAAGAACCAATACACCCGTAGTATACCTGTCTAATCTATGAACCAACCTGCACTTCACATCTTGACTAAGATCTGGCAAAATAGTATCAATACTTAATTTAATTTTTGAGCCATTTTGTACCGCAACAGAGTACGGCTTGTTTATAACAACCAAATTGTTATCTTCAAACAGAATACATTGTTTTATCTGTGTCAGAAGTTTATTATACTCATCATCAGAAACGTCCTGATGTTGTATTTTTTCAAACAAATCAATACCATAACACCTAACTAAATCACCTGTCTTAAGGATATATTTAGCATCAACTTTTTTAGAATTAACCAAGACATCTTGCTTTCTAAACAACTTCTGGATTAAGGTATAAGGAATTTGATATTTATTCTTAAGCCACTTATCGACACGACAAGAATTATCTTCTGCGTTAATTACAATTCCTTGCTGTAACATTGATAATTAATCCTATATTATTTTGACATTGTTTATTTTTTATGTATTATCTTCAAAAAGTCAATGATTAGTGAAGTTAGGTAATAATATATGACAGCAATATTATCAGTCGATTGTGAAATAAAAGAAAAAAGCGGTAAAGGAGCTTCTAGATCCTTAAGAAGAGAAACAAAAGTTCCTATAAATATTTATGGCAAAGACTTAGAAAATGTATCTGCTGCTATCACAGCAAAGTCTGCTCTAGAAATATGTCACAGATTTAGTGCAAAAACTTCTTTAGTAGAACTAAAAGTTGGAAAAGAAAAATATTCTGTCTTGCCAAAGCAAATAGACTTACATCCTGTAACAGATGAAATTATCCACATAGATTTCCTATGCGTAAAGAATACTAAAATATTAAAAATAGATGTGCCAATAAAAGTATCTGGCGCAGAATTATCACCAGGAATAAAAAGAGGTGGTGTGCTTAACATGACAACTAGGTTTATAACATCAAGAGTAAAAAAAGAAAACATCCCTTCATTTATTGAAGTTGATATATCAAATATGACTATTGGTGAAACTGTCATGCTTAAAGATTTAAAACTTCCACAGAATACAATCCCTGTAGAAAAAAATCTAAACAAAACTATTATAAAAGTAGTTGGTAAGAAAGCTAAAGCTACAGACGAAACAACAGCAGCAACCGGTGAAGGCGCTGCTGCAGCAGAACCAAAAGCAGCTGCTGCTCCAGCAAAATCTGAAGGAAATAAAAAGTAGCTTTGTACTCTTTGCTTAATACAAAATACAAGGGTTATGCATGCATCTTATCGTAGGACTTGGAAACCCTGGCAGTAAGTATGAAAACACCAGACATAATGTTGGTTTTCAAGTAATTGACGCTATAACTACAAAGTTTAAAATACCTGAAACTGGTAGCAAATTTAATGCAATATTACACAAAGGAGTCATTGAAACTACTCCTGTAACTTTGATAAAACCACAAACTTTTATGAATGACTCTGGTAAATCCGTATCGCAATTTATCAACTTCTACAAAATTCCTTTAAAAAACGTCATTGTGATATATGACGACTTAGATATGTTTATAGGTAAGCTACGAGTAAGATCAGGTGGAAGTGATGGAGGACATAACGGAATAAAATCAATTAATAGCCTAGTAAGCAACGAGTATATAAAGGTAAAAATAGGCATAGCTCATCCTGGACATAAAGATCTTGTATCAAAATATGTACTAGAGCCATTTAAAGAAAAAGAAGAGATAGACACAATCAATGAGCTATATGCAGACATAGCACAAAATATTTCAATACTTCTACAAGGTGACTTAGATCATTTTAGTAGTTTAATTAACAATAAACGAGATTAAAATATGGGATTTAAATGCGGAATTGTAGGATTACCAAATGTTGGCAAATCAACTCTATGCAATGCTTTATCTGGAACTGCAGCTGCAGAAGTTGGCAACTATCCTTTTTGTACTATTGAACCAAATATATCTAGAGTGACAATTCAAGATCCAAAACTTGAACAATTAGCAAAAATAGCTAATTCACAAAGCATTATCCCTACATATCTTGATATTGCTGATATCGCTGGACTAGTAAAAGGTGCAAACAAAGGTGAAGGTTTAGGCAATAAATTCTTAGCACATATCCGTGAAGTTGACGCAATAATGCATGTAGTACGCTGCTTTGATACAGACGATGTTACACATGTCGAGGATTCTATAGATCCAGTCCGAGATATAGAGCTGATTGAAACAGAATTAATACTGGCGGATCTAGAATCACTAGAAAAGAGAATAGCGAACTTTAATACAAAAAATAAATTTTCTAAAGATAAAAAAGTCTTATTTGACAAAGAGTTAATGGAAAAATGTTTAGAGGTACTTAATAACGGATTCAAAATTATAGATAAGATTGAGCAATTAGGACTGCAATACGATTCTATTGAATTAAAACAGTTACAGCTTTTAACAGCAAAACCATATTTTTATATATGCAACATTTCAGAAGATGAAGTAGGCAAAGACAACAATAAATATTGCAAAGAAGTAATGAAGAAAGCAGAAGAATATAAAACCCCTGTTATTGTAATTTCAGCTAAAATAGAAGAAGAAATATCAAAACTACCTAATGCTGAAGAAAAACAGTTTTTTCTAGAAAGTCTTAATCTTACAGAAACCGGCCTCAATAAAGTAACCAGATGCGGACATGATATTTTAAATCTACAGACATTTTTTACAATCGGACCAAAAGAAGCAAGAGCATGGTCAATTAAAAAAGGAACCACAGCGCCAAGTGCAGCTGGTTGTATACATACAGATTTCGAAAAGGGATTTATCAAAGCAGAAGTCATATCTTTTGAAAATTATATCCAATATAATGGTGAATTAGGAGCAAAAAATGCTGGGAAACTGACGTATGAAGGCAAAGAATACATCATGAAAGATGGCGATGTAGTTCACTTTAGATTTAATGTGTAATGTAGGAGAAAAAATAAATGTCTGAACAAGCAAAATTTAACGTATCAAAAGATCAGTTACAAAAATTCATCGAAAGAGTCGAAAGATTAGAAGAAGAAAAATCAAACTTAATGGAAGACATTCGTGATGTATATAAAGAAGCCAAATACCAAGGCTTTGATACCTCTATAATGAGAAAAATGATCAAACTACGCAAAATGGATAATACTAAACTTCAAGAGGAAGATTATCTAATTGATCTATATAGAAAAACACTCGGCATTTAAGAAAAAATTAGAAATAATTTATTTTATTCTTTGGTTATTTCTTTGATAATCTCAATGTATTTTAGCGCTTCTATAGAAGATTTATCTGCAATATTTACAAGCTCAAAACTTGATTTCCATAAAGCCCAGGCTTTAGCTCGAAGCCAAGTATCCTCATTAAGTTTTATTGTATTTTTGAAAATCTGACGGCTTTTACCTTTAAAAAACATCCAAGCTATCATTAAGTCACATGCAGGATCTCCTTGTGCACATCCCCCAAAATCAATAACCGCATAAAGCTTACCGTCTTTTACTAAAATATTAGAGCTAGCTAAATCACCATGAATCCACAAAGGACTATTTTGCCATTTTGTTATAACAGCCTTCTTCCATATTGATAACACTTGCTCACTATCAATAAGCCCCTCCAACTGTACAAAATATCTTAAAGCCCCATTTTCATACACACTAATATGCTCACCTCTCCAATAATTATGCAACCCAGGTAGCGGCGCATCTGTTATATCAATTTTATGCAGCTCATTTAAAACAACACCTAAATCATGTGCCAGACCCTCGAGTTCTTGATCTGATAATAGAATACTATTAGCACTATCCCCATCTAAATATTCATAAATTGACCAATGCCAAGGATATCTTTTTGACGGATGACCCATAAATATTGGCTTAGGTATATTTACAGACAACCTTGAACGAAGCTTTTTTAATACATTATGTTCCTTTGCTACCTTTAGTGCATATGCTTCACCTCGTGGAATTCTCAGAAGCATCGTTTCACCCAAATGAAAAGTTGCATTATCCCAACCACCATATTTGACCGGCCTTATTTCTAAACCAGAATATTGATGAAATTGTTCTTTGACTAGACTTAACGCAAGCTCAACTAAAACTTCTCTTCTAGCAAGATCCACCCCGTCAATTTCTTCAAAACATCTTTTAACTATTTCATACACATCACCAGAAGTATCTATTATTACTCCGCCAGAATTTAGAGTTTTTTCTTTTAAAACATTGGCAAAATTTTCCATATCTTGATTAGCAAGCTCAGGCTGTTTTCTGTTGTGTATAAGTCTTTTGTCACGCACAACCTTGTTAGCATGCAAACAAATAATTTTATAGTTATTAAAATGATATTGCTGAAAAAGAGAAACGGCAAACTCAGGATTAAATGAGCCTTCTAAAATTAAAATTTGATGATCTTTAAGAGCCAATAACTTCTCTATCCATATTTGAACCATTGATTTTTGCCACTCTTCGGCACCACCATATTCAAGCACCATTTCATCAACACTCGGCACGCCGATATCATCAAAATAAAATACTTTATATTTTTCTGCTAAATACTTAGAAATAAAAGTCTTACCACTACCGGAAGCGCCGGTAATAAGAATGATTTTCATAGCACTCACTCTTAGAAATAAGATTTATACTCTCATTGGCATAACAACATAACGAAAGCTGTCGTCTGTTTCATCTTGAATAACCACAGGAGCAAACGGGTCCTTAAGGAAACATTTAACGGTATTACCAGTAATAACTGCCATTACATCAAGAATATAACGAGAATTAAACCCAATCTCTATTTTCTTCTCAACGTTACTTTCTATACCAATTTCTTCTTTAGCTCCACCAACAGTATCACTGCTGGCACTCATAAGCATTGTATTACTATGCACTACCATCTTGATACCTTTAAATTTATCATTCGTAACAGTAGCTACTCTATCAACTGCACTTAGAAATTCTTTCGAATTTAAAGTAATCTGGAATTCATTGCCTTTAGGAATAAGCGCATTGTAATCAGGAAATGCAGCATCAATTAATTTAGATATAATACACACCCCACTTCCTAAAATCTTGACTCTAGAGTTAGAAAAAGTGATTTGTAAATCTTCGTCACACTCATCGACAATCTTACGTGCTTCAAATACGGTTTTCCTTGGAATTAATATACCTTTAAATTGTTTTACATTCTTAGCAACACCTGTAACCAAACACAACCTATGTCCATCTGTAGATACAAGTCTTATACCGCCATCAATATATTCAAGATACGCACCATTTAAATTATATCTGGTCTCTTCTTGAGCAATAGCAAACTTACATTTATCTATCATCTTTTTAAATTCTTTGGCAGGAATACTAAAAGTATGATCATATCCTTCATCATTTAACTTTGGGAAATCATCATGTGGTAACGTAGGCAACATAAAGCTGCTTTTACCAGATACTATATTTAACGCTACACTACTCTCTATAAACTTCAGAATCACAGGAAAATCATCCTGTAACTTCCTGATAATATCATACAAAACATGAGCACCGACAGTTACAGAACCTATAGACTCAACTTCAGCATTCACTGAATCATTGACAACTATATCCATATCAGTTGTACTGAGAATCAATTTATTATCTCGAGCCTCGAGTAATACATTAGACAATATAGGAATAACATTGCGCCTTTCTACTATTGAACATACTCTAGACAATCCCTTGATCAGATTAATTTTGTTTACCCTGATAGACAAACAATTAGCTAGTGTTTGCTCCTTAACATTTGCACTCTCATCTAACATTCCAATCCCTTCTTTAATAATTTTATATCTTCAGCAATTTCTTTTGTCTGTTTAGATAACTCATCAATCGTTTTTGTAGCATGCATTACCGTAGTATGGTCCTTACCTCCAAAACTACGCCCAATATCAGCCAAACTTTTTGTAGTAAGTAACTTTGCTAAATACATCGCAATTTGTCTAGGTCTAGATACAGTTCTGACTCTACGCACAGAATACATATCAGAAACCTTAATTCCATAATGCTCAGCTACTTTCTTCTGGATATCTTCTATAGTAACCACACGATCATTAGACCTTAATAAATCACTTAAAATACCTTGCGTTCTTTCTAGCGTAATTGATTTACCAGTTAACTTAGTATGAGCAATAACTTTGTTTAACGCCCCCTCAAGCTCTCTAACGTTCGAAGTTATTTTACGCGCCAAAAATTCAATAACATCTGATGGTATTTCTGCTTTTTGTAAAGATATTTTTGTTTGTAATATCCCAAGACGCAATTCATAAGTAGTATTATGTATATCAGCTACCAATCCCCATCCTAAACGAGACTTAATTCTTTCTTCCATTTTCTCAAGGTCAGAAGGCGATCTATCAGCTGAAATAATAACCTGTCTATTATTATCGATTAAAGAATTAAGAGTATGAAAGAACTCTTCTTGAGTACTATCTTTTCCACAGATAAATTGTACATCATCAACCATCAATACATCTGCAGACCTATATTGCTCTTTAAAACTCATGACATTGTTGTTTCTTAATGACTGTATAAACTGATACATAAATTTTTCAGCCGTAATATATACAACTTTTCTGTCTGGCATATTCTTATTAATGTGCCAAGCAATCGAATGCATTAGATGTGTCTTACCTAAACCAACACCACCATACAAAAATAAAGGATTAGATCCAGGTTGTGGATTTTGAGACTCTGATACAGCTCTAGCCGCAGCGTATGCAAACTCATTCGGAGGACCTACTACAAAAGTATCAAAGGTAAAGCGCTTATCTAAAAAATTAGTGATTTTCTCTTTTACTCCTACAGGCACAACCTTAGCTTGCTTCTCTTTCAAATCATCAGTTTGAACATTTGCTATGTTAACATGCAGTTTTATAACTTGATGATTATATTTTTGCCACATTCTAATTATTTTTCTTTCAAAATGTGTTACAAGCCAATCACGTATAAAACGCGTAGGCACAGCGATATATAAACAGCCGCCTTCTATGCGATTAAACATCGCTTTACTAATCCAACTCTTATAAGTATCTTCACCATATTCATGCCGCAAATCATAAACTACAGCATCCCAATGACTACTATTGTTACTAGTAGCCACTTCTTTCTCTAACACTTTTTCCATCATATACCACCTTGAACTATTGGTAGTAAATTTCCTCTCCACCCTTTGTCAGTCATCAAGTTACCCTCAAAACCATCAATAATGTTAAAACAATTTGTATAACCATTATCCAGAGCGCATCTTGCTGCTGATTCAGACCTTCCTCCAGATCTACATAAAAATAGCAAAGGTGCATTCTTTTCCTTCGCTACTTTCTGCAAATCAGAAACAAAATCAACATTTTGTCTTCTATCAGAGAACAATATCCAAGAAATAAAAAAAACTTCTTTCCCAATTTCAGATAAGTCTGGCATTCCAACACTAGACCACTCTTCTGGTGTTCTAACATCCACCATAATAGCGTTTTTATCGGAATTTAGCAATAACCAGGCCTCTTGAGAATTTATTTTTTGTACTGTTTGCATACCGTAATCTTTACATACATAATGTACGGACTATAATGCTCTATATCTTGTTCAACGTAAACTGTTTTTTTACATTTTTTTTACAAAAGAATGTTGACTTTATTGAATTATAATATTTACCTGGTTTTATAAAACAAATATCTCTGAAGATGATAAATGAAATAACTGCCTTAAGAAGAAAGATTATTTATCGAAGTCACAAAAGGGGCTTTCTAGAGTCAGAACTTATTTTTAGAAAATTTATTACACAGTCGTTAATAAAGTTAAGAAAGCAAGAACTAAAATTGCTAGATCTTCTATTATCATACGACGACACACAAATAATACACTGGATTCACAAGAAAGAGATACCGCCAAAAAATTTAGAAAGTCTAATAGAAACTATAAACAATAATATCAAATCATGAGCGAATTATTTACAATTTCCGAGACCACTCTTCCTTTTATCGTGAATAAAATCACCGATGAAATAAAAACCGATATTATAATTGCATTAGAAAATAATGTCATCGCCCATAAAATCTATAAAGAACTCAAATTCTTATCAAAGGATAAGGTTTGTTTCTTACCAGAATGGGATATTTCCTTATATGAAGGCATTTCTCCATCACAAACTATCTTAACACAACGAATTGCAACCCTTCTGAACGTAACGAAAATACAAAATAAGAAAATTGTAGTGACCACCACCACATCGCTCATACAAAAAATTCCACCTGCAAATGAAATTTCTAAATTTCTTTTACATCTCAACAAAAACACTTCAAAAAAAAGAGAAGATTTGATCTCAAAGCTAGTCACCATGGGCTATACTAGG
>JAGORE010000017.1 GCA_018062985.1 Rickettsiales bacterium
GTTTAGTACATGGACCAGAATATTTAAAAACAGAAAAATTTCAGACACAATATAAGCGATTACTAACCAAATCAATTATAGAAACCGCACCCCCTGGAAAACATCTGAAAGAAGCTATAAATGCTGTGGAGGCATTGCATGTAAAAAAACAAAAATTAACCCCTAAAAGAAAAGAAATCTTAGAAGAAATAGCCACTAATTTCAAAGAATTTTATCGTTCAGACTTGGTACAAGTTGTATCTGACTATCTGGATCACAAAACAGACTTATCTGCGATATATAATTTTTACCAAGAAAAGCTCAAACATGACGCAGAGTTAGTACAAAAGAGACTATCTATAGATATAGATAAAGTTGTGCACGCACTAACTAGCAATGATGCCAATGCTTTTGCTAACGATATAAAAGATGCGTTTCTTCGACCTCTCTTATTTATTGGACAAGATACCCCTAAACTTCATGCAGAAATGAAGATCTTAGATTATCTTTACGTTACAAGACAACTAAATCTTAATGCTGAACAAGATCGCGATACAGAAACTATATACGTAGGAATCTCAAAACTATGTTGTCTAGGGTGCGCCGCTACAGTTCAAGCATTAAATGAACATATAATAGAACAGTTTGAGGCAGAAGACATGGATAATTTAGAATTTCATGCTGCAGAAGCTGCGACTACAACACCTCGTCAGCATCACTCTGCAACTGCTGCACCAGTAACTCCCCCTAGACAAATGATACCACCTGCAAAACCTCATAAATCTCCTATTCAAACTCGTGGGTTTCACCTAAGCTCGTTTCCTAGATGGGAAGAACCAGAGTTTCTTAGCTTAATATCTGATAAGTATCATAAGGCATTAACCGAGTTCTCAGGCGTGATTAAAACAAAGCATTTACCAGGTTTTTCACCAAGCCCCGCAGCAAAAATTCGGCCACTATCTACAGACTCAGATGATGATTATAACCCAAGACGCCACTCCCCACCACCCCCTCTTCCTGCATTCAGTGCTGATGATAAAAAAAGTACTGCAGCAGTATCACATCCAGCAAGATCAGCTCCAGAAGTAACATCAACAGCAGAGATGCCTGAAAGCAAAGCAGTATCTACAGGTGCTCAAAGAATTGAACTATGGAACCGCAAAGCATATATATCAAAACCAAAAGGAATGCATACTCCAGCAGCAAAATCTATAAAAAGCACTCCTTCCACAGTAGCACATAAACCTCAGAACTCCCCACAAACCTTACCTAGAACCAGTGAAGCCCATGCCTCTCCTCACGCAATGCAGCGTAGAGAATTATCTTTTGCAGAATCAGAACCGTCACAAAAACCTTCAGCAAAACCTGCGCCTAAAGCAAAAACTCCGGGAGGTAAACAAGCAACACACAGTATACAGCAGCCTAAATCTTTTAAAGAGCAAGAGTTAGAAAAAAAACCTCAAGTAGCAGCGGCCGTTACTAAAAAAATACCTGGTAGCGAGCTAGCACCTACAAAATCTAGAAAGTCTGGCAAAGATCATGGGATGCAAAGCAGAGAGTCCTCTTTTGCAGAACGAGAATTAGCAAAAAAATCTCAGGCAAAACCTACTCCTAAAGGCAAAACACCAGGTGGCAAACATGCTTCTCAAGGAATGCAGAGCAGAGAGTCTTCTTTTGCAGAACGAGATTTAGCAACACAACCTGCAACTATTGCAGCAAGAAAATCTGTACCTAAAGGCAAAGGTAAGGGCGAGAGATGGACCAAAGTGGTTTCGAAGAAAAATGCAAAAGGCCAGCAAAAATAGAAGATGATTTGGAAGATCTAACTTAATACTAGCTTTACGTGCTTCTTCTTACCACTTGATAATATTATAAATCCATCAACAAAATCAGCAAGCAATATCTTATGATGCTCATCAGAAACTTTTTGGTCATTTATTTTTGCACCATTCCCAACGATTAACCTTTTTGCTTCACCATTAGATTGGGCTAGACCAGCCATTCTAAACAATTCATATGCAAATACTTCTTCATTCTTAAAGATATTGCTATCTATTAAAACTTCGTTCAGTTCAGATTTATTATTGTTCTCAAAAATATTTATAGCCTGGTTATGCACATTTTCTGCAATATCTTTTCCGTGACAAAGCACCGTTACTTCTTTCGCTAAAAGCTTCTTATATTCATTAATATTAGTATTTGTATCTTTTTGATATTCATCAACAGTATCCAAAGGAATTTCGGTATATACCCTCATAAACTTAAAGATATCAGCATCATCAATATTTCTCCAAAACTGATAAAAATCAAACGGTGATAGCACTGACTCATTTAACCATTTTGCACCTTCCGCCGTTTTCCCCATTTTTGCACCAGACGCTGTTGTAATAAGCGGAGTTGTTAAACCAAAAACTTCTTTTGCATTTACACGTCGTACCAGGTCAACTCCACTCACAATATTACCCCACTGGTCTGAACCACCACACTGTAATATGCAATTATATTTTTTATTTAAGTGCATATAGTCATATGCCTGAAGAATCATATAATTAAACTCTAAGAATGTTAAATTTTGTTCTTGTTCAAGTCTGCGTTTAATTTTATCAAAACTTATCATTCTGTTGATTGAAAAAAACTTACCATAATCTCTTAGGAAATCTAGATAGTTTAGTTCATCTAACCAGTCAGCATTATTTACTAATACCGCCCCTGTTTTTGGATTAGAAAAATCTAAGAATTTTGATAAAGAATATTTAATTCCTTCTATATTAGATTTTATTTCTTCTACAGATAACATTTTTCTCATTTGATCTTTATCAGAAGGATCGCCGATTTTTGTAGTACCACCACCAACTAAAATTACTGGTCTTATGCCACAACGCTGCATAAGCCTTAAGATCATAATTTGCATTAAATTACCAACATGCAACGATTTTGCTGTACAATCAAAACCTATATAAGCTGCTGGATTACTCTCAACATTTAATGTCCCAATGAGATTTTCTACATCCGTACACTGATATATAAAACCACGTGCCTTTAACTCATCTACAAATACTTGACCTTTACTCTTCATCTCTTATTTTACTATTGTATTAACAGTTACTGGACCCATATTCTCAAAATGCAAACTAATTGGAACAACTTCACCTTTTACAAGAGGTTTTTTTAAACCAATAAGCATAATATGCAAACCTTTTGGTTTTAATAACACTTCATCATGAGCAGGAATAACTAACCTATTGATGGGTACCATCTGTGAAATATTATTTTCTGTTACAGTTTTATGTAGCTCCACTATTGAAGCAAAATCAGAACTGGCAGACACTAGTATTACATCTTTATCCTGAATGTTTTTTATCGTCATATAGCTAGCGCTAGTCTTTGTATTGCTAATTCGTGTCCAACCATCTGTTACTACTACCAAAGATTCACTTGCAAAAACAGGTTTTAAAACCAATAAGGTAAAAAATAATACCGATAAAACTCTAAATATTTTCATAATTATTCCTTTATATATTTTGATATATCTATATGTTTAGACAATTTTTGTTTTAATCTGTGAAGATGAACTTCAACTGTATTAGTATTCGATAGTTCATTATAGCCAAAAACTTTTTGCAAAATATCTTTTCTTAATACAGGCTCTGAAGACTCTGCCATAAAAGAGATTATGTCAAATTCCTTATTAGTCAATCTAATTTTTATACCTACTTTATCATCACCAAATACAAGTATCGATTTTGACTGATCATCTATTAAGAATCCACCTAGTGTTAAAGGCTCTTTTTTAAAAAAAGAAGCCATTATATTCTGTAAACTCTCTATCTTAAACGGTTTGATTAAAAAATGTATATTATGATTATCACTCTCTGGAATATCAAAGTCTCGTGGCACTACGCAAATGGCTTTAGCAAATACTTGTTTAACTAATGTTATTAGTTTTAATACTTCTTTATTATCACTGCTTTCTATAATAGATACTGCATGCAAGGTATTAAAATTTGAAAACTGACTAACTGTCACTGTAATATGAGGATATAATTGTTGCACTACATCCATCAAAAATTTATTTGTTACACACAATTGTAAAGTATCATTTTTAAGAGCATTAACCATAAAAAAATACCACTAATTTTTAGTTTCTTGAGCCAAGTATATGAAAAATTTATATATCTAGCAACAAACTACTTGCAATATCCAAGTGAAAGATACAAATTTCGTGCTATTATATTAAATATATTAAAGAGGGTGCCTTACAAACTAAATATATTATTTACAAATGATTACCGACCCAAACAAATTTAGATCTTCAATAGCTGGAATAGCATATATTGCATGGTCAACATTATGTTTTACTATTTTACTGTTTTACTCTGCGCAAGACGTATCTTTCAATATATCAACCAATGCTGCACCGACACATGTATTAGGAACATTTGGATCATATAGTGCCGATCTTTTACTGCAAGTGTTTGGCTTTGCATCTTATCTCCTGGCTATTGTGCCATTGCTATGGGGAATAAAAAACCTTACTTCAGATAGTGTAACAGCTATCTGGGTGCGCATTATTTGTCTGTGTGTAGCTCTACCTCTACTTTCGTGGAGTTTTGCTCATTTTCATAATATCTTTTCGCAAAACCTTCCTTTCACCTCTCCTGGAGGTGCTGTAGGCAACTTGATAAACAATATGATAGGTGAAATAAAATATTATGTTTCTTACGTCATTTTGGCAATATTTTTAATAATTATAAATTTCGCTATCGGCACTACACTTGGCGAATGGCTTATAATTCTTAAATACACAATAAGGACGACTAAAAAGATTTTATACATTTTGTATCAAACTACCAAAATATTAATGCAATGGATTCATAGCAAAATTTCTAAAACTGATGATGCAGACAACTTGATAGATATACCGCTCTCTGAGGGTATATCTCAAAAAACAGAAGAAGACATCGCTATCATAAAAAAAATACACAAACCTATTGAAAAGATAATTGAGAAACCACTCAAAATCTTTAATACAACAAATCGTTATGCTTTGCCTTCTTCAAATTTACTTAATCCATACAAAAAAAATAAAAATACTAATGATGATAAATTAACTAAAGATAAAGCTTTGGAATTAGCACAAGTACTAAAAGACTTTGGTGTGCAAGGTCAAGTAACCAATTATTTCCAAGGCCCAGTTGTAACTCTTTATGAGCTAGAGCCTGCAGCTGGCACTAAATCTTCGAGAATTATTGGGCTTTCTAACGACATAGCCCGATCCATGAAAGTTATCTCTACTAGAATTGCTGTAATACCTGGAAAAAATTCTTTAGGTATAGAACTGCCTAATAAAATACGAGAAGTCGTGTATTTAAAAGAAATTTTAGAAGACCAAGAATATAATGATAATAGCCATAAACTACCTATAATCCTTGGTAAAGATATTGGCGGAAGATCGGTGGTGGTAGACCTCACCAAGATGCCCCATTTGCTTATTGCTGGTACCACTGGTTCTGGAAAATCTGTGGCCATCAATACAATGATTCTATCACTGCTATTTAAACATACACCAGAAACATGTCGCTTTATAATGATAGACCCAAAAATGCTAGAACTCTCTATATATGAAGGCATTCCTCATTTACTCGCACCTGTAGTAACCAACCCTTCAAAAGCTATAAGCTCCTTAAAGTGGGTAGTAAAGGAAATGGAAAATAGATATAGCTTAATGTCAAATCTAAGTGTAAGAAATATTGAGAACTACAATATAAAAATCATGAATAGCAAAGAAAAAGGTGAAAAACTTTTTAAAACTATACAAACAGGGTTTGATCCAGAAACTGGTGCACCTATTTATGAAAAAGCAGAAATACCATTAAAAACCCTCCCTTTTATAGTAGTGATCGTTGATGAAATGGCCGACTTAATGATAGTAGCTGGCAAGGAGATTGAAGCATCCGTACAAAGATTGGCTCAAATGGCTCGTGCTTCTGGCATTCATATAATCATGGCTACACAAAGACCTTCGGTTGATGTAATCACTGGTGTTATTAAAGCTAATTTCCCAACGAGGGTTAGCTTCCAAGTCACATCAAAAATAGATAGTAGAACAATCTTAGGTGATTCTGGGGCAGAACAATTACTTGGCAGAGGAGATATGTTATATATGTCTGGAGGCGAAAAAATCAAACGTGTACACGGTCCTTTTGTTGATGATTCCGAAGTAGAAAAAGTTGTGTCATTCTGGAAAACACAAGGAACCCCAGATTATTCTGTGGATATTACATCAGGGGCTGAACAGCAAAATAATTCTTACTCTCAAAATGAGAAAGATGAATTATTTGAACAGGCAGTCGCTCTGGTGAAAAAAGATAAGCGTGTCTCTACGAGTTATATTCAACGTTACTTTAAAATTGGCTATAATCGTGCCGCAAATATTGTAGAACAAATGGAAGCACAGGGAATTGTAAGCTCCCCAGGACATTCGGGAAAAAGAGAGGTATTGGAGTGATACAAAAAACATTTCTCCAGATTCTAGCTTTACTCTGCATATGCACTAATGCATTTGCTGCAACAGACAACTCTGCTGTTATTAAACAAATAGAACATTATTTGAACACCCTAACTAACGTTTCAGCACAATTTATTCAACATAACCACAATGAGGCTCAGTCTTCTGGATCTTTTATTTTATCTGATACAGAAAATGTACGATGGGAATATAAAAAACCCAGAAATATTGTCATTACTTTCTGCAACAAACAAATTTCTTACCATGACAAAGATTTAAATAACAAAGAAATATATTCTGCAACTAACCCCTTTATAGACTTTATCGCTACAAGACCTATTCAGCTCGAAGCACATAAACATTTTTTTATTAAAGAAATAAAAGAAAAAAATGATCTGCTTGAATTGCTAATCTCAAATACTAATAAATCTATTGGTCATTTTATTTTAGTGTTCAAAAAAGAACCCATAGCATTAAATAAACTAGTTCTATTTGATGATTTTGGTATGCCTATTGAGATATCGTTTTATAATTTAATCAATTATACCGCTACCACAGGTGGCCCATTATTTTATTGTGAGACAAAAAATGAATAGCTTGTTTGAAGCAGTTTTAGATAAGATTGCTAACAAGAAAAGTTCAGTACTAAAATATGCAAATATACATAACAAAGGAGATTATGTTATATTACTCCATGGTCTCAACAGAACATCATATTCTATGTCAAAACTAGCCTCTGCTCTCTCTGAAAATGGATATCACGTAATAAATTACTCATATCCTTCAAGAAAATATAGCATAGATGTATTGGCCCTTTCTTTTCTAGATAAAGTAATTAATACAAATTGCATAAATAACAAAAAGAAAATACACTTTGTGACGCATTCTCTTGGTAGCATTATCTTACGTAAATATTTACAAGAGAAACCGATGTTAAATATCGGTAGGATAGTGATGATTACCCCACCGAATCACGGTTCAAAATGGGTGGATATGCTTAAAAAGAGCTTGCTCTCTGGCTGGATCTTAGGTGTTTCTGGCAAACAATTGGGAAGTAGAAGTAACTCATATGTAAATACTTTACCTCCAAAAATAGAATATGAACTAGGAGTTATTGCTGCCACAAAAAGTTACAATCCTTTTTCTTCTATTATTTTTAAAACAAAAAATGACGGTACTGTCACTGTAAACAGCACAAAAATGATAGGAATGAAAGATTTCAAAGAAATCAATACAACTCACTGCATTGCGCCAAATAATGACGAGGTGATTAAAAATGCCTTAAATTTTATAAACTACAGCTTCTTTTACTGATAGTTTATTATTTCTGTACCATCATATAACTTTAAATATCTTTTTATTCTCAATTTTATAAGCTATATTTATAGCAATCTTTTCTAAAAATTCTTCATCATGCGAAATAACAAAAACAGCCCCTGGATAAGCCTTTAGAACACTGATTAAGTGCTCTTTACTCTCTATATCTAAATTATTTGTTGGCTCATCTAAATATAAAATCCTAGGTGGTTTAGCTGCAATTATTGCTAGCACTAATCTTACTCTCTCACCACCAGAAAGATATGATATTTTCTTCGCTATTTCAGCATTCTTGCGAAATAGAAAGCTGTTTAAATGGTCCCTAATTCTTCTATCCTCCCAATCAAATCTAATGTTCTTGATTTGTTGAAACACTGATAACTTATCATTTAAAACACAATAATGTTGATCTAGATATCCTATATGGTTTACTGAAGGAAATGCCCATTTACCGCTTACTGAAATATTTTTATGACCACATAGAACATTGAATAATGTAGTCTTACCAGAACCATTTTTTCCTAGTAACGCCACTTTCTCTCTACCGAGAATATTTAAGTTAATATTCTCTAAAATTACCTTGTTTTCATAGCCGCAGATACCATTATTTATAGATATCAAACTCTGATTTTGCGCAACACCTACACTATCTAAAGAAAATTTATAATTAATTTCTTCTGGTATATTTAACACTCTTATACGCTCAATAACATTCGAGCGATTATCAATAATCTCTTGTTTGCGTTTGGCAGTAGTAACCTCTCCTTGACGTTTTTTACCCTGTAACGCTATGGTGTCTCTTTGATATTTTTTTTGCCCATAAATTTTTCTCTTTTTGGCACGCTCCTGTTCAAACATCAGTTTATCATGAGCACTTCTTTTTTCTTTTTCATATCTTGTTAATTGATTAATTAGCATGCTTCGTTCTGCAGCTAGATTATTTAGATAATCTTTGTAACTACAGCTAAAATTATATATCTTGCCATCTTTGATATGCCAAACCTTATCTACCAAAGACAATAAAGATGTTTCATGTGAAACTATTATTAAAGCACCTCGATAATTTTCTAACATCTTTATCAAAGATTTTTTGTTATCAGCATCTAAATGATTGGTTGGCTCGTCTAATAAAAGTACATCTGGTAGCGTAGATAGTGCCTGAGATAAAGCCTTATTAAATCTCTGAGCACCACTTAAACTATCGTATTCGTTTATAATTTGTCCAACATAACCTATAGATGGATGTCCGCTATACTCAACCAATCCACTTGATGGCTCAATTTCTTTTCGAATAATCTTTAATAAAGTTGACTTGCCAGAACCATTCATACCCATTATGGCAATTCTCTCACCATAATATATGGCTTGACTAAAAGCTTCAAAACATTGTTTATCAGGAAGGTGCAGACTAATATTGTGTAGTTTTATAATTGGAAATCTTATCATGGCTCTCAAATAACTTGTTAAAAAGAAATATTATCGAGAAAAAATTACCATGATTAGCTATTATTAATTATAGGTTTTAGTATAAAGGTTTACAAAAAAAATTCAAACATTTTTATCGATTACAAAAATAGCCTAATTTATGATTTTATTAAAAACTTTGATGCATATATAGAGCGAGCAATTGAGTCCAGGCATATAGCTATTGCCTGTTCATCTGTTGCAACATCTCCCTTACCTATACCTTCAACATAGTAATTATCCGGAGACAAAACAGATTTGACAATCACAGTTTGATATTCAATAAATGGCTGACCAGAAATTACCAATATTTTATGTTTCGTACCAGAGTCTTTTGCTATATCTCTATATTCTTTTTCAAAATATATCACTGTATCCAATGTATTTGGTCTACTACCAGATTTTCTTTTAGGAGCATTGATATACTGAGTTTTAATAACATCTGGTACCATGTAATTTCTTAGCAAGATTTTTGCCAGATCCAGCTCATTAGGCCATTTTATTCTAGGGAATTCACTGTTTTTATCTAATTGATGTTCAAACAATGCCTTAATCTCTTCTCTAAGAGCATTAATCTCAAAACTACTATTCTTTAAAAATTTCTCTTCTGGCAGTATTTTATTTATTTTATGACAAATTTTTCGATAAATCGCTCTTAATTCGCTTTTAGATGCTTTGATTTTTTTTGAGATTTTTTCTGTTACTATAATTGAAGTTAAAGTTTCGTGCTTAGGCCATAAATCTCTATCGCCACTCAAAATATATAATCTCTCTGCTTGACAACCATGATGCAATAGCTCTACTAGCAGCTTATTACGACTTTCCATTGAATCTTGAGAAGCACCTAAAAACAAAATAGCATCGTATTCTTTATATTTTGGCCTCTTTTCATCTATTAAATTCAAGCGCTTTATATATTTTATAATATTGTGGAAATTTTGTTCTATATATTTTGGAGGAACTAATTGCAACCTCTCAGTATTTTTAGGCCTTAACATTTTTGTTTGGCAAAAATTATTCAACCAATCATAACAATCTTCTAGATGCTTAAAATGTATTGAATTTAACCATTTCTCCTTATCTTGCGATCTAAACTCTGTATTATTATCATGACAATGAATCATATAAACAATACTCAGTAATGCATGTTGTTGCATTTCAGTATAACCAAGACTTGCAAGTAATTTATTAATCATTTAAGATCTACGATTAGATTAATATTCTATATCGTAAATGATAAAAATTAAATAAGCATTAATCCTGCTAATCAATTACTTTTTTATGCTTGAGAAAATTATAATAATTCTCTTTTAACAACTTAGCGTATTTCTGAACATAAGGACTGTTTTTATCAGATAAAAATAACTCATGTACTTTATTATCTTTAAACATTGGCTCTCGCTGCATTGCTTTTACTTTCTCACTATCCTTACTAAAATTTACTATATACTCAGCAGCCTCCTCTAGGCTTTTAAACTTATTTACATCTATATACGCCTTAGGATTAAAAAACTCTGCCACTGCATTACTATCACCCCAATAAATAGGGATAGCCCCAGCTTGTAGTACATTTAAAATTTTCTCAGTAATATAACCTGGCCACTGTTCGTTTTCCATAGCAAAGACAAAGTTATACTGAGAAAATAAATCAGTGATATTTCGCCAGTTACCTGCCGCTCTTTCTCCACCTCTAGTATTTGAACATTTGCCTAAAGCTTCCGCAGAGTTATCTTTTTCTCTAATTAAAGCAAAGAGCTTTTCTCTTTCTTTTACACAATGAGAACTTACATATAATAAAAATTTTCTATCATAATTTATCTGTTTTCTTGTATTGGTAAACTGACTAGACCACACAAGAAAAGGAAAATATACTTCGTCTTGTTTAATTGGTTCTCTAGAAACAAAATTTAAGACCGGTGGAGCATCTCTTTTATAGCGTCTAGGATCGAAAGACTTTCTTTCAGCAGAGATTAAAACATGTGGAGCTGTCCATTTACAATTACTAGCTGGTTTCGGAAATATTTTCCTTTTCATACCTTCTCCACGCGCAGCAAACTCTCTAACTATAAGATGAGGTTGTACATCATTTCGATATACTATCTCTTTATCAGGATACGCAGCAGATATTACGTTTTTAACTGCTTCTGGAATATAAAAATCAGTACATTGTGCTGACTCAGTTCCAACTATAAATTTATTACTATTTTTAGGATTTAAATATTCGTATTTTGAAAAATAGTAATTATAATAAGGAACCCAATACCGAGATGTTTGTACTACAACAAAAATAAGACTTAAAATGATTACAATAAAAAAATAATATTTTTTCTTCATTTCTATAACTCCATACTTCTTATAAGTTTAGCAGCCTTCTTTACATCTTCTATTGTTGGGACAAGAGCAAAACGTACAAATTTTTCACCAGGATTTTTACCATTAACTTCATTAGAAATTAAACTCCCTGGAGTTACAACTATGCCAAGATCCATCAATGTTAGAGCAAAATCCACATCACTCATTCCCTTTGGGGCTTTTTGCCATAAATAAAATGTAGCCTCTGATGGCGAAGTCTCTAATCCTATTGACGTAAAAGCTTCGTTCAAAATATTTCGTTTCTCTAAATACTCTAAACGCATCTTCTTGACGTGTTCTGTATCTTCTAAAGCCAAGCCAGCAACGTCTTGAATAAACACTGGCGTACCAGAATCAATATTGGTTTTGACTTTTCTAAATCCCTCAATAATTCTACTATCTCCTGCTACAAAACCAACTCTATATCCGGTCATATTGTTGCGCTTTGATAATGAAAAAAAGACAATAACCCCTTCTTTTTGTACTTCAAGCATGCTATGTGGTTTTTTATCAAAAAAGATATCTATATAACAACCTTCGTCAGCAGCAATAATTATATTATATTTTGTTGCCCACTGCGCCAATTTTTGTAGCCAATCTAAAGGCGCCACAACCCCAGTGGGGGAATTTGGATAATTTGTCCAAATAACTTTTGCCTTCTTTGCTATTTCCTCTGGTATCGATTCAAAATCAATTAAAAAATTATTCTCTTCTAATAACGGCACCAAATATGGTTTTCCTAATGCAAATTCTGTACCTGTTTTATATACAGGATAGCCAGGGGTGGGGCAAATTACTATATCATCTTGATCTATAAAGCCTAGAGGAAAATTAAATATCGCCTCTTTTGCACCAATTGTAGAAGAAATTTCTGTTTCTGGATTAAGATCAACACCAAAATCTCTCTTCATATACTGGGCGCAGTTCTTTCTAAAATCTAAGTCACCAACATAACTAGGATAGCCATAAGATTTTCGTTTTTCTGCGAACTTAGATAAATTATTTATAATAAATTCCGGGGTAGGACTTTGAGGATCTCCAACACCAAAATCTATAACATCTACTCCTTTCTCACGTAAAGTTCGTACCTTTTTATCAATCTCTGCAAATGCATAATTTGCAGCTTTAGTGATAAGCTTTGAAAATTTTATATCCATTATCTACCTATTAATAATATGTTTAATAAACTCTGGTGCAAAATCACCTTCCATAACTTTTTCAACAGGACCAGTAAGAAATACTTTGTTATCTACGATCTCAACTTGCAATACCCCCCCTGGCATATGCACATTAACTTTATTTTTCACAAGCCCCTTTTTAAAAGATGCACAAGATGCAGCAATGCTGCTAGTACCCGAAGCAAGTGTGTAACCAGCTCCTCTTTCCCAAATCTCTATTTTGATATTATGATTATCCAACACTTCTACAAACTGTACATTTGTTTTATTAGGAAATTTTGTGTTTTTTTCTATTAAAGGACCATATTGCTTCACAAACTCTTTCGTAACGCCAGATTGAAAAACAACACAATGCGGATTCCCGACTGTAACACATGTTATGATAAATGTTTTATCATCAATCTCTATTTCATCATCAATTACTTCTTTTTTATCACTATGCACAGGGATCTTTGTGCTATCAAACGAATATTCTCCCATATCAATTTTCCAAAGCTTTTTTTTACTATCTTGATGTTCTGCATAGACAATACCACCTTTTGTTGCAATCTGGAATTTTGTCTCTTTTTCATATAATGAGTCTAATAAATATTGTGCAAAAATTCTAATACCATTACCACTTTTTTCAGCTTCTGAACCATCAGGATTAAAGATTTTTAACTGAGCTATTCCATCTTTATAAACAGGTCCATATAAAATCCCATCAGAACCAACACCTAAACTTCTATTACAGATTAATAGGATATTATGAGTATTCATTACAATATCTTGTTTTTGTTTTTTTGGGTCCATGATTAAATAATCATTTCCCATGCCATGATACTTATAGAAATCAGCCATTTTTATATTCCTCAAAAATATTTATCAACTCTTGCTTTAGACTCTGAGAAAGAGATACTAAAGGCAATCTAAATTTTTCTAATATATACCCCTGCGATGCAAGCAAGGTTTTTACTGCTACTGGATTTCCAAATGAGCCTAATGCATTCATCAGTTTTAACATTTTATAATGTATTTTTTGACTCTCTTGAAATTTACCACTCATAGCCAGATCAACCATTTTTTTTGTTTCCTTAGGCAAAAGATTAGAAACAACCGATATAACACCATGACCACCAGAAATAATCGTAGAATATGTCAGATTATCGTTACCAGATAAAACAGAAAAATTATTCCCGGCAATTTGAATGTTAGACAGAACTTGTCCCATATCATCATTTGCTTCTTTTAAAGAAATGATATTTTTATGCTGTATCAATCTTGAGAGTGTATTATTCGCAATATTAACACCTGTACGCCCAGGATGATTATATAACATAACAGGAATATCTATACTATCTGCTATAGTTATAAAATGAGCATATAAACCATCTTGACTAGGTTTATTGTAATAAGGATTTACAATTAAAACACCATCAGCACCCAAATCTTCAGCTATACGACTTTTTTCTACAGACTTAGCAGTGGCGTTACTACCACTACCAACAATAAGTCGACATTTACCTGTAATATGCTTTTTTATAAACCTTATAACTTCTTTATATTCTTCCGAAGTAAGGGTTGGACTTTCAGCCGTAGTACCTATAGCAACTACCCCATCAACTTGTGCCTCAATCTGTTTAGATAGAAGCAACTCCAGAGCTTTAAAATCTATCAAACCATTACTATCAAATGGAGTGACAAGCGCTGTATACAAACCTTTAAATTTTAACATTATAAACTACTCATATAATCGTTAATTGAAAACACTCCTTTTTTCTTATAAAGCCACTCGGCACATTTTATTGCACCAAGTGCATATCCTCTTCTTCCTTTAGAAAAGTGATTCACTTCTATAGAATCATATTCACTATCAAACATCACCTTATGCTCCCCGATCACATGACCACAACGTGAAGAGCTTATATGCAACTCTTCAGGAGAAAGAATCCTATTAAAACTTCCTACAGCAATTTGTGTTTTTCTACCAACATTATTACAGATAATCTCTGCAACTTTCTTTGCTGTACCTGAAGGTGCATCTTTTTTATTCTTATGATGAGATTCATAAACCATAACATCGTAATAAGAAAGATCATTAAAAAGTTTGGCAGCTTCTGCAACAATTTGATAAAACGCATGAACTCCTATAGAAAAATTTTCAGCATATAATAGACCAGTGTTGTGTTTACTGACTAACTCACTTATTTCTGGCATTTTATCATACCAAGCAGTAGTGCCGCATACCACACTTACACCTTTTTGAGTTAAGATTTTGATATTTTCTACACACACATCTGGAGCTGTAAATTCCACGGCTATTTCATCATCAGAAAAATTACTATTCTTAATTTCATTTATATTATTCAAAATTCTACTCACTGGAATACCTCGCTCTTTGGCTTCTTGCTCTACAGCTTTTCCCATCTTACCGTGTCCAATTATTGCTATTTTCATTATAAATCTCCCAAAATTTACACTATATAATGCACTGGTAATTTTACTTGTCAAATAAAAATTCTTGTCATCTTAATTTATTTCAATTTATCAAAAAAACTCTTACATACTGATTTTAAAAACACTCTTCTTCTAATGATTTTGATAGGTTGTTATTAGAGATATCTACAATTTCTGAAATAAAAATTTATTGACAAAAAAATTATTTGATTTAAAAGTATATTGAAAATAATTAATATAAAAACAATGAATATAAGATCTATCAAATTCGGCGGAACATCAATGGGAAGTGCAAGGTCAATTCTCGAATGCGCAAGTATAGTCCAAGAAAAATCAAAACAATATAAACTTATAGTTTCTGTATCAGCCGTAGCAGGAGTTACTGATACGTTAATAAAAATAATAGCTCTTGCAAGAAAACAAAAACCAAAACTGGTAAGCGCTGAAATTATAGCAATAGAAAAAACTCACCGGAATATTCTTAAATATATAATCAACGACAAGCGCAAAGAAGAATCAGTCTGGGCAGAAAAATTTGAGAATTTATTTTTAAAGCTCCGGACAATAGCTCAGGGCACAAGTCTCGTGGGTGATCTAACAACAAAAACCGAAGCACAAATTTGTGCATTTGGTGAAAAGTTATCTAGCATCCTAATGTGTGAAGCTTTGGATACCATCGGGATAAGCAACACACGAATTGAATCAGAAAAAATTATTAGAACAGATAGCAATTATCTAAGCGCAAGTGTCATTTTTCAAAACACTATATCTTTGTGTCGTAAACATCTAAATCCTATAATAAAACAGAAAAAAATTCCTGTGGTAACTGGGTTTATTGCAAAAGATACAAAAGGAGATACGACCTTACTAGGAAGAGGGGGAAGCGATTACACCGCCTCTATCCTTGCGATAGCTTTAAAAGCAGATGCTGTTGAAATTTGGACAGACGTAGATGGAATAATGTCAGCAGATCCAAGAAGTGTAAAAAATGTAGTACATTGGCCATGTGTAGATATTAACCTAATGTCCGAAATGGCCTATAGTGGCGCTAAAGTTGTGCATCCAGACACAATTACCTTGGCGTTAAAACAAAATATCCCGGTTTATGTTTACAACTCTTTCAACAAGACATTTGAAGGCACAAAAATTACAACCAAAACTACGCAAGACGTTAAAGGAGTGGTAGCTAATCCAAAGAACACCATTATTACCTTACAGCATCCAAATATTATAGACAGAGTAGGGTTTATTTCAAGAGTAAGCACTTTAGTTGCTTCATACAACATCCCAATTGACGTATGCGCAACATCAGAAGTGTCTTTGTCCTTTTCTATATCTAGCAATGATTTTTCACAAAAACTTTGCAATGATTTAAAAGAGATTGCGCAAATAAGCGTAATTCAGAATGTCACAAAAATATGCATCATAGGTCACAATATCACTCTCAATACATCTTTACTCGCTGGATTATTCACCTTGTTCTCTAGCAACAAAATTAGAACTCACATTATCAGTGCCAGTTCATCTTATCACAACTTAACTGTCATGATCGATGACTCAGATAAAACAAAAATTCTACCGCTTGCACACAACTTAATTCTGGAACAACAATAATGTCAATATATGTACCAAATAGAAAACTTGCTGAACAAATCGTAGCTAATTTTGGTTCACCGGTATTTGTAACCGACAAAGAAACTATAATCAATAGGCTACATTTATTAAAAGAATCATTTGGCAAAAACAGCAAAATATTTTATGCAATGAAAGCAAACTACTCTCCAGCCATTCTAAAATTACTTTTAGAGGCGGGGGTTGATGGAGTTGATTGTGTTTCACCGTTTGAGATAAAATTAGCCAAATCAGTTGGTTTCAAGAACTCACAAATTATATTTACTGGCAATAATTCTGACTCTGATGAGTTACGAATAGTATTTGAAGAAGGAGCACTACTAAACATTGGCTCAATATCTGAATTAGATAGATATGGACAAATGTTTGCTAACTCACAAATTTCATTAAGATTTAATCCAGAGATTGGCGATGGCGAACATGACAAAGTAATCACTGGAGGAAAAAAATCAAAATTCGGTATCCTATTAAGCGAACTCTCTTTAGCAAAAGAGCTGATAGAAAAATACAAATTAAACCTTGTGGGAATTCACTGTCATATTGGCTCTGGGTTTTACACCACAACTAATTTCCAACACGCCATTTACAGCATCATCGATTTGGCTATGCAATTTAAAAACCTGGAGTTTTTAGATATTGGCGGAGGATTCGGAGTAAGGTATGCTACAAATCAAGAAGCAATAAACCTCAAATCATTTTATCATGCTATTGCTGAGCGTCTAGAAGCACTATCTCAAAACAACGGAAAAGATATTGAATTAAGGCTAGAACCAGGCAAGTTTCTTGTCGCTGAATCAACTTGTTTACTGACAAAAGTAACCACCATAAAAATCGTACATGATACTAAATTTATTGGTACGGATACTGGCTTCAATCACATAATCCGCCCTAGTTTTTACTCAGCTTATCATCAAATCATAAATTTGTCTGAAACCCGTGCAGCAACAGAAGTAGTGACTGTAGTTGGAAATATTTGTGAAAGCGCAGATGTATTGGGACATAACATCACATTACCGCCTACAAAAGAAGGTGACATCTTGGCTATTCTGACAGCTGGCGCTTACTGCGCTTCTATGAGTTCTGTGTACAACTTAAGACCATATGCAACCGAAGTAATAGTTGACAAAAACCATTTGTATATTGCAAGAAAGCGTTTGTCTTTTGAGGAAACAATAAATTGCTTAGGATTTACCAAAAACTCTTGAATATATTTTAAGATCTCACCATATTTTATAAAAAATTTTCAGACCAACACATAAGTTATTGCTTTTTTCTTAAAATATGTTATTTTCTAACCCAAAAGTTAATTATTTAATTAAATGATTGCCATCGCGCTATCTCGCTATAGTCAGATAATATTTCTTACGTTAAAAGTAACCTCTGTAGCTACATACTTTGCAGCCATAAGACCTTTAGCTTATACAGCTATAACTGACTTCAATGACTACATAACAACTACAGACATAAACCCAGATACTGATAATCCAGTTGTATCTTTTCTAAAAACTCACAAAACATCAGTCAGTATCGCATGCACTGCTACTACCGAGTTACTACTCCCTCTTGGAGATTTTTATCTAATACAAAACCTTGCTATAAATAGCATTGCTATATCATTTGATATAAAAAAATTAAACTCTATTTTTGAAAATCGTATAATTATACACTTAAGCCCTGTGGTGTTTAGAAGCACAAGCATTCTACTTGAACTAAGCGACCAATGTAAAAAACAAGAAATATCGACAATAAAAGAAATGCCTATTAGAGCATCAGAATTTACAAGCTGGTATTATTTTCTTAACTTCTATCTGCAAAATAAAATAAGCAATAAGTTAGCATTAGCTCTAACTAATAAGCTGCTTGCTATATATCTAATTAGAGTATTCGACCAACTAGAGTACCAACTACTGGAACAATCTACTAGACCTTTGATTTCTGCACAACTTATTCTCCCTCCTTTGTTCAAAAGCCCCGTCACAACATTATGTAAACTTTCTATAGATGCATTGTTGCAACCTTCTTGGACACAACAAGGATTTGAAGTGTCATGTAATTTTCTGGGAGAGTTATCATATCACCATGTAGAAGGATACTTAAAAAACAATACTTCGCTTTTATCATTTAATACCAACACTTCACACACTTTTTATTTACTTGCCAAATCAATATGGAAAACTGCACATCAAAGCCTTGAAAAAGATATCGCAAGCCCAGAAGAACTTGATAAACCTCTGGGTTACAGGGTAATGGCATTTTTTGCACCCAGAAACTATATAACAAAAAGACTCAAAACAGTATTTGCGACGAAAGACTCATCAGATTATCTTGATCCAGATCTTGTCGAATTATCTGATCTTATAGGGGTAAGACATATCTCAATTAAATCAACTGATAACTTATTATTAATGGCTCAAGCAAATGGAGCTTGTTTATCATCTCCGAGAATTGAAAGTAAAATTCTAAACATTACTAATAATCTGTGGGGATGGAGACCTAAGCTTACTAATGAGAAACAAGAAGAAATAATGCGCTGCACAGCTAGCAAATTTTATTCCGAGAATCAATGGCAACAACCATATTTGGATATAGATCAAAAGACTGATTTTGCCGCTCTAAATCTTGCAACAAAAAGATTTCTTAATTCTTCTGCAGAAACTTGCCTTATGGAAAGTAGAGAAAAAGAAAACACTATTGAGCTTGGATCTTTTTCGTTCGCAGATACTTTTGATTACCTTGCTAATGTAGCAACTTCTTATTTAAATTCTTGGTTTACATTTACAGACCCAACTGCAGATGACTTCTAAATGGTTAAAATTTCTTGACTTTTGTACAATCTTAGGTTAAAGTGCGTGCAGATTAATAACAAATTAAGAGTGCAATAAATATGAAAAGATTTATTATCATATCTTTATTTACTATTTTTTCTGCTATATTTCCAGTAATTGGTAATGCACATTTTATCAAATCTAATTTGATCACATCTCAGCATATTTCTATTGCTGATCCTTTATCCAAAAAAGATCGTACTTTCTTTACAGCTCTTGCGTACAGAGAATCAGATAACAATCCAAGAAAAATCAATAAATTTGGTTATATCGGAAAATACCAATTTGGTGAAGAAGCCTTAGTCGCATTGGGATACTATCATAAAGATAATACTAAAAAAAATGACTGGAAAGGTCAATGGACGGGAAAAGATGGCATTTTTTCCAAAGAAGATTTTCTAAATAATTCACTCATACAAGATAAAGCAGTAAAAGAATTGTCCTTATTAAACTGGCAAACTGCTCGCAATAATAAATTACATCATTATATAGGACAAAAAATAAGCGGTATCACTATTACAAAAGCTGGGATTATTGCCGGTATGCACTTAAAAGGCGGCAAAAGCGTTATAGACTTCATAACCTACAAACAAAATTCATATGACGCTTTCGGTACTGGTGTCAAAGATTATATGCATAAGTTCTCTATATATCATATATAGCTCTCTTAAAAACTATCATCCAAATTTAATAGGGTTTGCTAAACAAAGATTGATTCTAATACATCTTGATTAAATAACAGTAAGAGGGAATGAAATATCATCTCTATAGATTTGCTATATCTCTTAGTTTTTCTATGAAATCGTGCGAGGTAATGCC
>JAGORE010000018.1 GCA_018062985.1 Rickettsiales bacterium
GTGATAGTAGATTATTGAGCTTCTTACTTACAAAACATGATTCTTGTTTTCTGACCCCTAGTATTAGATGATCTGTATTTTTGAGATATGCTTCAGGAAAATCGTTTTGTGGTTTTGGTCTTATCTCCAGTTCTTCATTCTTTGATGAATGTAAAAATTTTTTAATAAAACTTGTTCCTCTTTTAATCATAAATTTTTTTCTTGGTCAAATCATGCTTTTCCAGCAATGTTTTAAATTCGCCAGAGTCATACATTTCTCTGATTATATCGCATCCTCCTATAAACTCACTTTTTATATATAACTGAGGAATGGTTGGCCAATCACTGTACTCCTTAATTCCCTGTCTTATGTCATTATTTTCTAAAACATTGATGTCCTTAAATTCAACATTAAAATAGTTCAGTATTTTGCAGACCACATTAGAAAAACCACACTGAGGTGCTGAGGATGTTCCTTTCATAAACAACACTACATCGTTGTTCTTTATTATGTTTTCTATAAAAGCATGTGTGTTTTTATCCATTTTGACTCTTAAGTTAGTGTTTTGTTTTTATTACTATAGCGTGCAGATCGTCTTGCAACGCTTCTTTCAAAGCTTTATTTACAAATCTATGTTGCTCTAATTTGCTTTTATCTTTAAACAGTTGGTCTTTAATTTCAATTTCATAGTGATCACCAGTTCCAAGCATGTCAGTGATATTTATTTCTGAGTGAGGAAAGGCAACTTTAATTATTTTAGTAAGTTTTTCTTTTGAAATTGGCATTTTTTATTATGCTTATTATACAATTCATTATTAAGTCTAGTATTATACAGTAAAAGATAGTTTTATGGAAGAAGATAATTTAACAATAGGTTTATTGGGTGGAACATTTAACCCTCCACACGTAGGGCATTTATTCATCAGTTGTGATGCTATAAACAGATTTAATCTAGATTATGTTTGGTGGATTATAACGCCACATAACCCATTAAAACAGGATAAGCCCCCGTCTGTTGCTGTTAGAAAACAATGGTGTGAAGAGTTGATAGACAATCCTAAAATTAAAGCTTTAGATGTAGAAAAGAATTCAAAAACTAATTGCACTGTAGATCTACTAAGATTTATGATCCCCAGATATGGTAATAATAAATATATCTGGATTATGGGATTAGATAATCTATTATCTTTTGATAAATGGAGTAACTGGCAAGAAGTATTAAAAACTGTTAAAATAGCAGTTTATAAAAGACCAGGTTTTGAGTATGCTATACAAAACAAAGAGTTGTTAAAGTATCAAAAACCTTCATCTGAATTTGTGATTACGACAGAGCCATGTTGGAGTTTTTTTGATATTGATACCCCAGATATGTCATCAACTATTATGAGAGAAAATAATGAGAGAGCCAAATAAAGCATTATGTGACCTAGTCAAAAAGATCTTAGACGAGAATAAAGCAGAAGATATTGTTTCAATAGACATATACAATAAAAGCTCCTTATGCGACTATATGATAGTTGCTACTGGTACTTCTAGCAGACATCTCAAGGCCTTAGCTGAAAAAGTGGTCCTGATATTAAAGAAGCAAAATCACCCGCAATTATCTATTGAGGGTCAGAATAACTCTTCGTGGGTTTTAATTGATACTGGAGATGTAATTGTTCATTTATTCCAACATGAAATGCGAGATTTGTTTAATCTTGAAGCTATGTGGAATAAAAAGAAAGATTAATGCAAATAATCATTGCAGCCACTGGTAAAATCAAGAAGCAATCTCCTGAAAGTGAGATTATTCTTGAGTATCTTAAAAGATTACCATGGCAAGTTTCTATTTCTGAGTTTGATGAAATTCAAGAAGCATTTGATTGTAAAACGCTACTTGCCGATAAATATAAGGGATATTCAATAATCCAGCTTTCACCCCAAGGTAAAGTGATTGACTCAAAAGAATTTGCTAAGACCATAGGGGATATTGGAGCTTATAAAAGTAACAAGGTAGTATTTTTAATTGGCGGTTCTAGAGGCTTTGTAAACGAGGAGCAAATATCTATTGAGAAGAAAATTTCTTTTGGAAAAATGACTTTTCCTCATAAGCTATTTAGGGCTATGCTGGTTGAACAGCTTTACCGTGCCCACACTATTTTAGAAGGTCACCCTTATCATAAGTGATATTTAGCTTTCCGGTACATTATTATGAAGTTTTTTAAGGTCTTATTACTTTCAGTATTGTTTTAACTTTTTCTTAAGTTGTTTTAGCTATCTTTAATATTGAATTAAATAACATTATAGATGGCTCAATCAAAGCAAGAGATGCTAAATGAACAGTTAGTAAATGCTGTATGTAAAGGAGACGTTATAAAAGTTAAAGCACTTATAACACAAGGCGCAGATCCAAATATACAAAATGATTTTTGTACTACTCCAGCTCATGAAGCTGCAAGGTATGGACATGCTAATGTGATAGTTGCATTAAAAGAAGCGGGCGCAGACTTAAATAAACAAGATTTAGATGGCCACACACCAAGTCATGAAGCTGCAAGATACGGATATGCTAATGTGATAATTGCATTAAAAGAAGTAGGTGCAGATTTAAATAAAACAGATATTCATGGAAATACGCCAGCTCACAAAGCTGCAAGAAAAGGATATGCAGATGTTTTAATTGTTTTAAAAGAGGCTGGTGCAGATTTTAGTATAAAAGACGATGATGATGATACTATCGCTGATACAGCAAGAAAACGTGGGCATATAGCGCTTATTCCACTAATTACATAAATAACCACTTAAAATAATTTGTCTAACTCTTGTAAAAGCAAAATCTAATACCTATATCTACATTAACAACGGAACTTAACAGGAGAATAAAATGAGTAAAGTTATAGGAATAGACTTAGGTACAACCAACTCTTGCGTAGCAATAATGGATGGCAAGAACTCAAAAGTAATAGAAAACTCTGAAGGTAGAAGAACGACTCCTTCAATAGTTGCTTTTACGGAATCAGATGAAATGTTAGTTGGTGATCCAGCAAAAAGACAGGCTGTAACAAATCCTAAAAATACATTGTTTGCGATCAAGCGTTTAATTGGTAGATCATATAATGATCCAATGACAGAAAAAGATAAAAAACTAGTACCTTACGATATCGTCAAAAACTCTAGTGGTGATGCATGGGTAGAAGTCAAAGGTCAAAAATATTCCCCTAGCCAGATTAGTGCTTTTATTTTACAAAAAATGAAAGAAACTGCAGAAAACTATCTTGGTGAGAAAGTTACAAAAGCAGTTATTACTGTTCCTGCATATTTTAATGATGCACAAAGACAAGCAACGAAAGATGCGGGTAAAATAGCTGGTCTAGAGGTATTGCGTATCATTAACGAACCAACAGCAGCAGCATTGGCTTATGGTATTGATAAAAAACAAGGTGGCAATAGAACGATAGCTGTATATGATCTTGGTGGTGGTACATTTGACGTTTCTATTTTAGAGATCGGTGATGGTGTGTTTGAAGTAAAATCTACAAATGGTGATACTTTTTTAGGTGGTGAAGATTTTGACTTTAAGATATTGCAATACTTACTTGAGGAATTTAAAAAAGATCAAGGTATTGACTTATCAAAAGATCCCCTATCCTTGCAAAGATTAAAAGAAGCGGCAGAAAAAGCAAAAATTGAACTATCAAGTTCTGCGCAAACTGATATTAACTTGCCATATATTACTGCAGATGCTTCAGGACCAAAACACCTTAATATCAAATTAACAAGAGCTAAATTAGAAAGTTTAGTAGATGATTTAATTGAAAGAACAATCGCTCCTTGTAAACAAGCTTTGAAAGATGCTGGAGTCAAATCTAGTGACATTGATGAAGTAATTCTAGTAGGTGGAATGACTAGAATGCCTAAGATTGTCAAAACAGTAGAGCAATTCTTTGGTAAAGACCCGCATAGGGGTGTAAACCCAGATGAAGTTGTGGCACTTGGCGCCGCTATCCAAGGTGGTGTATTACAAGGAGATGTAAAAGATGTTTTACTTCTTGATGTGACACCTTTATCTATAGGTATTGAAACATTAGGTGGTGTGTTTACTCGTTTAATTGAGAAAAATACCACGATTCCAACTAAGAAAAGCCAGGTTTTCTCAACTGCAGAAGATAATCAATCTGCAGTTACTATTCGTGTATTCCAGGGTGAAAGAGATATAGCAGTGCACAATAAATTACTTGGGCAATTTAACTTAGAAGGAATTCCTCCATCACCTCGTGGGATGCCTCAAATAGAAGTAACTTTTGATATAGATGCTAACGGCATATTACATGTTTCTGCAAAAGATAAAGTGACAAGCAAGGAACAGAAAATCACGATCCAAGCTTCTGGAGGTTTAAGTGAAGCCGAAATAGAAAAGATGGTAAAAGATGCTGAGGAAAATGCTGAGCATGATAAAAAGCATAAAGAGCTAGTTGAAGCTAAAAATCATGGTGAAAGCATGGTTCATGCTACTGAGAAAAGCTTGAAAGAGCACGGTAGTAAAGTGGATCAAGCCACTAAAGATTTAATTGAACAAGCGATTAAAGATTTAAAATCATCATTAGAAGGCGATGATATTGAAGCTATTAAGTCAAAAACTCAATCGTTAACCGAGGCAGCAATGAAGTTAGGTGAGTATATTAACAAAGCTCATAATGAAGCTAATGCGGCCGGTTCTGACCATCCACATGCTTCTGCTGAAGGAGATGAAAAGGTTGTTGATGCTGATTTTTCAGAAGTTAAATCTGATGATAAGAAGAAAAAGAAATAAATTTCAATAACCAAAGTTTATGAGTCAGAAAGATTACTATGAAACGTTAGGTGTTAATAGAACAGCTACTGCTGATGAAATCAAGAATGCCTATAGAAAATTAGCTCTGAAATATCACCCGGACAAAAACCCGGGTGATGCTCAATCAGAGCATAAATTCAAAGAGATCAATCAGGCTTATGAAATATTAAAAGACGAAAAAAAGAAAGCTGCTTATGACCAATTTGGTCACTCTGCTTTTCAGCAAGGAGGTGGTGGTTCTCACGGAGGCAATCCATTTGGCGGTGGTGGTTTTGGAGATTTCTCAGATATATTTAATGATTTCTTTGGTGATTTTGCAGGTGCTACAGGTGGTCGTGGTAGACATACTAATGTCAAAGGTGCTGATTTACGCTACAATATGACAATATCTTTAGAAGAAGCTTTTGAGGGTAAAAAAGCTGACATAAGCTTTGCAGCCGCAGGTAAATGTAATATTTGTGATGGTACTGGTAGTCAAAGTAAAAAAAGTACAACATGCCATACATGTAATGGTCTGGGGCGTATTAGGACTCAGCAAGGGTTTTTTGCTATGGAAAGAACTTGTAGTGCCTGTCATGGAGAAGGTCAAATTGTCAAAGATCCTTGTAAAGATTGTAGAGGTAGTGGTAGCGTTAGAAAAGAGAGAGAGTTATCGGTGAGTATTCCTGCTGGTGTTGAGAATGGCACAAGAATACGTTTAGCGGGAGAAGGTGAATCAGGGCATAGAGGTGGTTCTCCAGGTGATTTATATATATTTTTAACGGTTACTCAGCATTCTATTTTTACACGAGAGAATAATGATTTATATTGTAAGGTACCTATAAAATTCACGCTAGCTGCTTTAGGTGGAGAAATAGAGGTGCCATCTATTGAAGGTGGCAAAGTCACTCTCAAGATACCTGAGGGTACTCAGTCTGGAGATAAATTTAGATTAAAAGACAAAGGAATGCATAGATTAAGATCTACTGCACGCGGAGATTTATTTGTTAATGTACAAGTAGAGATTCCAGTAAAACTTAGTGATAAGCAAAAAGAATTATTGCATGAGTTCGAGAAGGAAGAAACAGATAAATCCAATCCTCAATCTTCGGGATTTTTTAATAAAGTAAAAGATCTATGGAAATAAGAAAACTTATTATTTTAGTGTTTTTCTTTGCATTTAGTGCTTATGCGGATTCAGATTATCTTGCCTTTGTAAATAAAAGTTTTGAAAGAGATCTAAAAGTTAGCTTCAGGCTATATCATTCTTATGAAAAATTTGTAAAACAAGAGGTTCCGTTTTATATTGTTATTCCACAAAGGGATCAAAGATTGTTTTTTGATTATTTTAACAATGCTCACAAAAGCCAGAAAATTAAGAAATTACCTATATTTTTAACAGAAGAAGAGGTGTTTCAGAAATGTGGAACTTCAACAGAAGCTAAGATGTTCAATATGCCTGGATGGAGTAGACAGCAGGTAGTAAAGCTATGTTTTTCAAAGCTTGGTATGGCAAAAAATTATTTAACGATAGATAGTGATACATATTTTACTCGTCCATTTGATACAGATATTTTATTTTATAAAGGTAAGGCAAGGACATATTCTCCTGATCGGATAAAGAAAAATAACCCCTCACCAAAAAATCCTATATTTAGTGAGATGAAACAAATCAATGAAGTCTTGCTTAGTGAGTCCAAAGATTATAATAATTTCATTCTTGGTTTTGGCATGTGGTCTTCTGATTTATTGATTAAGTTAGAGAGTTTTGTTCGTCAGAAATATGGTTATGATTTTGCTGATCTCATAGTAAAAGTTCCTTTGGAAATGCAGTGGTATGGGGTGTTTGTTTACTACAAGCACCATCAAGACTTTTTTCCTCTGTCTAATTTATTTACATTGATTAACAGTAAAGACCTTAAATGGATGAAAAAGCAGTGTGTGCCTACTGATGGAGAACCGAAACATTTTGGTGTTTCATATCAATATTCTACCAATGAATCCTATGCAAATCCTTGTGGCGAACTCAAAACTAGCATGAAAATCATGGGTAGATCAATTAATCGTTCGCTAAAGTTAATAAGAACTCAAATCAGAGCACTTCTTAGCTAGAGCAAATTTTCATAAAAACTCTAAGACTAAATCTCAAGTTCTGATTTCTGGTTTCTATAATATGCTATTTCTTGTTTCTGTGGCAGTTGTTTATGAACAGCAATATAATGAAAAATCTGCGAACATAACACACAGGCAATACTGAAAAAAAGACCTAAAGCGGATATGACAATAGCGCGTTGATAGTCGTTTATTTTATCCAATGAAATTTCCTTTCTTTAATATGGCTTTTTCTAGCAAATGTCTTTTGATAAGCAAAGTAGATAAAATTGTAAAAAAGACTACCGCAAATGTTATGTAAATTTTTACAAAAATTTTATTAGGAAAAAAATAAAAACAAGTATGACAAATTACAACAAGACCTAATATTATTATTAAAGTTAGAAGAAACTTTTCTAGAAATTTCATTTTACATCTTTTTCTAAAATCACTACGTATGCTTCTCGGGAGAAAAATAGCAGTGTTCTGTGGATATCTTTTTCCATTGTCACAACTCGCCAACCATCTTTGGCATGACTATTTAAAAAATTGGTAAATTTGATTGGATTAACTTTTGCAGAGCCAAGAAATATTGAGCTTAGCATACCTTCGCGATAAATTATTGCTTTGTATTCTTTCATAGTAATTTCTTAATTAAGTTTAATAAAAACTAACATGGAATACCAGGATTGTAAATCCTTATTCGAATAAGGTTGTAATAGCTTTTTGTGTAATATTTTTTAATTTTTTTAAACTATGGTCTGTAATATTTAAGGGGGGGAGCCAGTAAATAGTATTGCCTAAAGGTCTTAGCAAGGCTCCATTTTTCATTGCTATTTTATATAATTCATAACCTATCCTTTGGTTATCAGGACAAATTAAATCTGCGGCAACTACTCCACCAATAGCTCTAATATTTTTTATTTTTTTTGTGGTGTCAGCTATATTATGGAAAGCTTCGGTCATTTTTAATTCTAGATTTTGAGCTTTCTCACAAAAGTTTTTTTCTTGAAGAATATCTATAGTTTCTGATGCCACAGCCAAAGCTAAAGCATTACCCGAATGAGTGTGAGAGTGAAGAAAGTTTTTGCCTTTTTTGTAGTCATCATAAAATAGATTATATATGAAATCAGTGGTTAGTGTAACGCTACAAGGCAACCAGCCTGCTGTTAAATTTTTAGCAAGACATAGGAAATCTGGCATGACATTAGCATGTTGACAAGCAAGCATCTCACCAGTTCTGCCAAGGCCAGTTAAAATTTCATCAGCTATTAGATGTATGTTATTTTTTTTGGTCCATGTTCTGAGTTTTTTTAGTAGATCTGGACTATAAATTTTCATACCACCAGAGCCTTGCAATATTGGCTCTACAATGACAGCGGCAGTAGTTTCTTTAAGTGGTTCTATCTGTTTTTCTATGTCATGCCAATGCTGATCGCAGTTATGCCACAATGGATCATTCTTGCCTGATACGTAGGGAATGTTTTTGATAAATTCTACGTCGAATAACATTGGTTTATATGGATCTTTGTATATTCCTATGTCACTTACACTCAATGTTGCCGATGTTTCACCATGATAAGAATTTGATAATGATATAAATCTTGTTTTCTTTGTCTTTCCTAAAATTAGATGTGAATGTAGGCTTAATTTTAAAGCAATCTCTACAGCCGAGGAACCATCGCTAGCAAAAAGAATTTTATTTAGGGGTGCTGTGATGTTGATTAATTTTTTTGAGAAATTAACTAAGGTTTTATTGGTGGTATTAGCTAAGATAACATGTTCAAAAAGTTTGGTTTGTTGTATCAAGGCTTTTCTTATTCTCGGATGGTTATGTCCTAGGATTTTGCACCACCAACTAGAAATAGCATCTATAATCTGTGTGTTATCTGATAGTGTTAGATAAGATCCAGAGGCTTTCTCCACGATCAAAGGTTTGAATGTTTCGTAGTCTTTCATTTGTGAACAAGGATGCCAAATATGTTTTAGGTCTTGAAAAATCAGCTGCTCACTGCTCATGTATACCACTTCTATTTGTTGGTTGACTTAATTTGTGGATAGCATATATTTACGTAAACCACAACTTAAAAATGGTATACTAATGTCTTTTACATATGAGCAAATAGAGAAAATATATGATCAAAATATGATGGATCTTATTTTCAAAGCGCATACTGTTCATAGAGAAAATTTTGATCCCAATGAAATGCAAGTTTCGACTTTACTTAATATCAAAACAGGGGGATGTCCTGAAAATTGTGCCTACTGTCCTCAGAGTGCTCACTATAATACAGGGTTACAAAAAGAGGCATTAATGTCTGTAGATGATATTCTAGAAAAAGCAAAAATTGCTAAAGAAAATGGAGCAACACGTTTTTGTGTTGGCACAGCCTGGAGAAGTCCTGTAAAAAGAGACATGCAGCATATTGTAGATGTAATTAAGGGTATTAATCACCTTGGTTTAGAAAGTTGTGCTACCTTGGGCATGTTAACAAAAGAACAAGCAGAAACTCTCAAAGAAGCTGGGCTTGAGTATTATAATCACAACATAGATTCTTCGGAAGATTTTTATAAAAAAATCATCTCAACTAGAACATATGAACAGCGTTTAGAAACATTACAAAATGTTCGAGATTCTGGAATGAAAGTATGTTGTGGTGGAATTGTTGGTATGGGTGAAACAAAACAAGACAGAATTAATTTTCTTAGACAGTTAGTTACTTTATCTGCTCCTCCAGAAAGCGTTCCAATTAATAAATTAATCCGTGTGAAAGGAACGCCACTAGAGAACGCAAAAGAAATAGATAATACAGAAATAATTCGGACTATTGCTACAGCAAGAATTATTTTACCCAAATCTAGGATTAGACTATCTGCTGGTAGAACAGAGTTTTCTGATGAAATGCATTTAATGTGTTTTTTTGTTGGTGCTAATTCTATTTTCTTTGGTGATAAATTGTTAACCACTAAGAATCCAGGCACAAATCATGACCTTGAGTTGTTAGCGAAATTTAATATGAAAACACAAAACACATCAGATGCAAACGTTCATTCACAAGTTTCTTAGCAAACAGGAAGATGCATCGTTATTAAGAAATCGTTTAATATTAAACGATGGTGTGGATTTTGCTAATAATGATTATCTGTGCTTATCACAAAATAAAGAAGTAATAAATGCCTTTAAAAAATCTGCAGATATATACGGTTTAGGCAGTGGTGGTTCTGTTTTTATTTCAGGATATAAACGTGTTCATCAAGAGGCTGAAGAAAGATTTGCGGAGTTTATACAAAGAGAGAAGGTTCTATTATTTCCATCTGGTTATCAGGCTAATTTAGGAGTAATTACTTCTTTGGTCGGTAGGAGCTCTAGCTTATTTATAGATCGTTTAAGTCATGCATCGATCATTGATGCAGCAATAATGTCTACTTCTAAATTCAGGCGCTATCCTCATGATAATATTATGAATATTAAAGACTCAATAAAAGAAAATGCCATAATTTGTACAGAAGGTGTGTTTAGTATGGAAGGTTCAATATCTGATCTTAAATCGGTAGCTAAAATTTCGAGAAAAAACAAAGCTGTGTTGATATTGGACGATGCACATGCTCTTGGAGTAATAGGTAAAAAAGGCAGTATAGATTTCCATAATCTGCGAAACCAAGATATTGATGTATTGGTTAATCCGCTAGGAAAATCAGTAGGAATAATGGGTGCATTTGTTAGTGGTACAAAAGATTATATAGATTATATTGCTCAAAAAGCTAGGAGCTACAAGTACACTACTTCACTTGTGCCAGCTGTAGCATCTGCGATTTCCAAGTCAATAGCAGTATTAGAAAAAGAAAGTTGGAGGCAGGAAAAATTAGTGTCTATAATTAAATTCTTTATTTTAGCCGCGAAGGAAAGGGGTATTCAGCTCGTGTCTGAAGACATTACACCGATCAAATCTATTTTAGTACCAGAAATAGAAAAGTTACTGCAGATACAGGAGGCCTTATTACAAAACAAGATTTTCGTATCAGCAATTAGATCACCTACAGTGCCTGTTGGTAGCTCACGAATCAGAATTTCTTTAAATATCAATCATACGACAAAAGAGATAGAGAGCCTTCTTGATAGAACAAGAAAAGAGTTGGTATAATGGAAAATTTAGTGTTGTTACCAGGGTATGGGTTTAAAAGTAGTATATGGGATAATTTCATAAAACAACTTTCAGGTTCTTATAACATTATTACAATTGATATTTTAAAAGACCAAGATGAAATCTTAGACAATCTAGTCAAGGTTCCTAATAAGTCTTACCTTTGTGGGTGGTCTTTAGGAGGGTTAATTGCTACAAAATTTTGTACATTATTTCCTGAAAAACAGCATTATTTGGTGACAATTGCCTCATCTCCTAATTTTCAGAAAGTTCTGAATCAAGCTTGGGTGGTCAAGCTACGCGATGTTTTAAAACAAGATTTTTGTAAGTTTATCAATATATTAACTTGCTCAGTATTATATCCGAATGTCAGTATAAGAAATGTTAGAGTCTTAAATAAGTATTTAATAAAGGATGCTGCGTATTTTGAGAAATACCTTGATTTCTTACTTAATACAAATGTTGAGGATGGGTATAGAGTACTTAATTCTAAGTCTTTCCATCTGATAGCAGAAAGAGATGCTATTGTTTCACATGAAACATTGAAACAATGGCAATCAAATGAATTTGCAGATACTGATTCTTATGTTTTTAGGGGGCATTATCCATTTTTTTATAACCAGATTCTAAGTATTATAATAGAAAAATGGATACTAAAAAACAAAATATAAGACAAAGCTTTAATAAAGGTAGTGCTGTTTATAATCAGTACAATATTGTACAGCAACAGGCTGCAGAATATTTAGTCAGTTTATCAGACATAAATTTACTGAAGTTTAGAGATGTATTGTTAGATTTAGGGTGTGGTAATGGCTCTATTTCAGAAAAAATACTCAGTATATATGAACCTAAAAATTATATAGGGATAGACATAGCAGATCAAAGTTTAGAACAAATATCTGGAAACATAGTCAAGATATGCGCTGATATAGATAATCTGCCTATTATCTCTGGATCAAGCAATATAATATTTTCTAATATGGCACTCCAGTGGCTTAATAATTATGACAAAGTATTATCCGATATGTATGACCTTTTAGGCAAGGATGGAGTTTTAATATTTTCTATCCCTGTTGATGGAAGTTTTTATAGCATTAATAATATATATGCTGGTCTATTTAATAAACTTCCTGATGAGGATTTAATAAAATACTTTTTAAAAGAAAAAAATTTTAATATTCTTAAAAGTGAAACAAAAATTTATACAACACAGTTTAATAGCTGCTTTGATGCTTTGCAATCTATAAAATCATTGGGGGCTGGAGTGAATCTGAGAAATAACAATGGTGTTGTGTTATCTAGAAGAGCGCTTCGTATAGTAGACGAGTATTTTCAGGGCAAGAAAATTCCTTTAGATTACAAAATTTTTTATGTTATTGCACAAAAATAAGGAAGTTTATGCGTAAGTTCTTTGTAACAGGTACAGACACCAATATAGGTAAAACGTATATTACCTTAGAAATGATAAAGTTTTTTACAAGACAAAATTTAAGAGTGGTTGGGATTAAACCTGTAGCATCTGGGTGCTATCAATATAAAGGTCTTTTGTTAAATGAAGATGCTCTTTTATTACAAGCACATTCTACTGTCACTATTCCATATCATAAGATAAATCCTTTTAGCTTTGAACCTCCAATCGCACCTCATATAGCGGATAAAAAAGGAATTTTGACCACAGAAGAGATATACAGTAAATACAAAGATATATTAACAGAAGATTTAGATATGTTGTTTGTAGAAGGTGTAGGTGGGTGGTGCGTTCCCATAAACAAAAAAGAAACTATGGCAGATTTTGTTAAAAAAGCTGATCTGGATGTAATTGTTGTTGTTGGCATGAGATTAGGGTGTTTAAATCATTCAATCCTCACAGTTGAAAGTATTCTGGCAAGAAGTGTCAGGGTGAGTGGGTGGATTGCAAATTGTTTTGATACAGAGATGGAGTCATTATCAGAGAATATAGAATCTTTAAAAGAAATTTTGCAGATTCCCTTTTTGGGAAAGTTAGATAGTGGAACGATTACCGACGGCTCTGATCTAGCAAGCTCATTAATGATGTTTAGAGAAGGTGGTCTCTCCGCATGAGTATGCTGTTGTTAGGCCATTTGTAGATAACAAAATTTGGCCATTTCTGTTTACACCTTTTTCTATTCCTGTGATGGTTTGTTCATTATTATAAAGCGATACTTCGCGACCAAAAAAACAATCTGTTTTTTCCCATTCGTCAATGAAATATTCAAAGCCATTTTTTCGGAAAATATTGAAATAATCTAGTATGTTTGTTATGAGCTTAGCAGCTACAATATTTCGATTTATTGATTGATTTATTATGTTTCTAATAGAGCACCAATCTTGCTTTATATCAATACTTTGACTCTTAATCATGTTGACATTTATACCTACGCCAATGATTATCTTGCATAAGCCGTTTTGTTCTGAGATAAGCTGAATTAAACTACCAGATAGTTTTTGTTTTTTATATATAACATCATTTGGCCATTTTACTTTAATTTCATCATCTTGCGTTAGTGTTTTTAAGGTTTTTGCAATAGCTAAGCTAACAACTAGACTCAGTCCTCCTAGTGTACTGAGATCAGTATCAATAAAAGTACAAATAGAGAGATAAAGATTTTGACCAAACGGAGAAGTCCAGGTTCTGCCAAGACGTCCTTTGCCATTCGATTGATATTCAGCTAAACAAACATGTGTTGTATTATGATCTACATGATTATCTAAATAATATTGATTTGTAGAGTCTATTGTTTCGAAAATTTCTAGATTAATTTTCTGTATATTACCAAGATTTGAGATTATTGATTGAGGACTTAGTAATACTAATTCTTCATCTAAATAATAACCATTTTTATGAGACTTTATAAGAATACCGTATGACTGCAGTTTTTTTATAGCTTTCCATACCGCACTGCGAGATATGTTGAGTTTTTGTGCAATATTGTTACCAGAAACAGGAACTTTTCCTGATAAGCATTTTACAATTTCTACTAGATTTGTATTTTGTTTTTTTTGCATTTTATAGTGGCAAAAGATCTTTCAAGCCGTTTGCAATCATTTCTATAGCTATAGACCCCAAAACTATTCCCATTATTCTTGTTATAACTCTTAAGCCTGTAGAGCCTATTAAGGCTTTAATTTTGTTTGCAAAAGAAAATACAATCCAAATTAAAAGCGTGCATATTAGAATTATGGTTGATGCTGCTATAAGTCCAGCTGTACCAGTTAGGTAATTATGATATATGATAATAGTGGCTATTGTACCAGGCCCACTTAGTATAGGAATAGCCAAGGGGACTATGGATGGATTATTTTTTTGTTGACCATCTTTTTCGTCATCACCAGAGTTATGTATTGAGGATGTTTTGCCTTGAGCCATTGATAAAGCCATCAAGAAGATTATAATTCCTCCTGTGGCTTCAAAGGCTCCGGTAGTAACACCAAATATTCGTAGAAGATTATTGCCTGCAAATAAAGCGACAAACATTATAATGATGATTGCTATGGTTGTTTGATTTTTGGTTTTAGAGTCTTTCTGATCTGGTGTTAAAGACATAAACACAGGTAGATTGGTAAATGGGTTCATTACAGCAAAAAGAGCTGCAAAGAATTTAAAAGCAATTGTATAATCCATAAACATTACCCCTTAATTAAATGATTAATAAAAGATAGTAACGTAACTTATGCATCATATCAAGATATATCATAGTTTCCTAGTTTTTTCTAAATTATCCTACAATCTTATTTCATAAAAAACTACTAAGTTTAACTATTTGTTAACAAAGTTGTTCGATAATCAACACAGTTAATCAATAGCAAAAAATGATGAGTACCAGTCAGATAGTAAAAGATCTAAAACAGGTTTTAGATCAAAATGGTGATAAGTATGATATAGATGTAAGTAAAATACATAATATCTTATCGCAATGTGGAGATAAAGAGTATCTAGACATCGCTCAATCTGCTTTTGATCGTTATCTTCAAACAAAAGATGGGCAGTATAAGTTTGTGTTTGGTATTGCAATAACATATGCAAGGGACAAGGGTAATATATTGAAACATGAAGACTGGCGTCAGCTCAGTGATTATATGCAAAAAGCTGTGGGTAATTATAACAATAAAAATAAAGAATCTCTGAATTGGAATAGACTTCCTTCCGATATTTCTTCGATGAAAACAATGGTGTTTAGCATTTTGAATAGAGATATGATAAGCAGCGTTGTTTCTAATTTACGAAGGGGGTTAGTAGCCCAGTCTACTAATACAAGAAGTTTTACTCGTGCCGTTACTGAAAAACACAAATAATAAACTAATTTTGTTTTATTAATTCGTCCAGTTCCATCCTTACTTTCTTAAATTGCTCAAGATTCTCACCTTTTAATTTAGTATATGAAGGAAGTTTAAATTTTAGAGGGTCTATTTGTTGTCCTCTGTGAATGATCTCATAATGAAGATGTGGACCGCTAGCTCTTCCAGTGGATCCTACATAGGCTATTGTCTCCCCCTGTGATACTTTAGAACCATATCTTATACCTTTTGCAAAGTTTACGGCATGTGCATATGCAGTATAAAGTTCATTATTATGTCTAATTTTTATGTATTTACCATAGCTTCCTTTGTGTCCTATTTCCACAACAGTTCCTTTACCAGCAGCATAGATAGGAGTGCCAGATGCTGCAGCAAAATCAATTCCTCTATGCATTAAAGAATATCCTAATATAGGATGCTTTCTGATGCCGAATTTTGATGAAATACGGGAACTTTGGACAGGTGTTCTTAGGAGCGGTTTTTTTATTGATGAGTTGTTTACATCAAAGAAATCTTCTGGGCCATCATTAGGCTTAAATCTATACATTTTGTATTCTTGTCCTCTTAAGATGAGGTTTGCAAACATTGTTTTTCCTGCTAAAGTTTGTTTATTATCTTCAGAGGTAATTTTCTCATATATCACTTGAAATTTATCTCCGACTCGTAGGTCCCGTTGAAAATCTATTTCATAGCTATAGTAATTGATAAGTTCCATAACGTTCTTTAGGGGTATGCCTGCTTTTAGAGCAGAAGTTATGATGCTGTCTACTATAGTACCAGATGCTGTTATTAAAGATGTTTTAAAAACAATCGGTATGATCTTTAGTTGATATTGTCCATTTAGTTTTTCTACAAGCAATCTTTCTTGTGGAGAGCTTTGGATAGACAAAGACACAAATTGTTTTTGGTTTTGCTCTAAAGGTTCGTATATAATTTCAAAAATTTGACCAATATTTAGATGTTTGAGATCTATTTTATCTTTTGTAAGCTCGATTATATTTAAGATTTCGGTATATGAAACTTGGTAGTCAGATAAGATATTTTTCAGAGTGTAGCCCTGCTTTACGGTAATATTTTCTGACAATACTCTAGGGACTATAATAATTTTTTCTGATGTTGGGGAAAATTTCTCTAATACAAAAGCGGAAAAGAAAATTAGTAAAAATAAAAAGCCAATAAAAAGATAATATGAAAAGATTTTAAATTGCTTTTCTATCAGGGTTTTCTTGTAACTTTCTTCAACAACGAAATCATTCATGCATTATCTTATTTAATATAATTTGATCATAACAATAAATTAAGTATAGATCAAAAAATTATTTATATAAAGTAAATCAAGTTAACTTGCTATACAAATTTATTACTATGTTTGTATTTTAGGTAATATATAAGTCCCAATATTCCAATACATAGCCCCAAAGGTATTAGGCTCATGGTTATAATATAGGCTGAAAGCTTATCAGTGTTTCTTATGGCAATATCATAGGTACTGCCAATAATTGGGTGTGATATAGATCCGCATATCATTAGGACCATGTTAGAAAAACCTATAGCTACCCTACTAATGTTTGGCTCGATATTTTCAATAATAAAAGTAAAAGTTAATGTAGGGAAGGATGAGCCCACACCTATTAGAAGTAGTAATATGGTAATAGATTTTTGATTTATATTAATTGGTAATAGCAATATAATGAAACATGTTAGCATCGTTATTCCGCATAAAATGATGCCTGAGAGTAGTTTTTTATATTTTTGGGCCAGTATCCCGACAATAGGAGAGCCGAGTCCCATTCCTAAAAAAACAAAAGAGTTGGCGAAAATAGCCTCGGTTTTTGTAAGATTAAATTTGGTAATTAAGAATTCTATGCCCCACACATCAGCAAAACCCTGCATTGGTAGAGTCATCAATCCAGAAAATATTGTTATGGTGACCAGGGGTTTGTTTTTGAGTACCTTCTTTAATAAAGATCTTGCAGACTGATTGCTAAAATCTGGGAGTATATCATTTTGCTGGTGCTGCTCCCTATTGGTTAAAAAAGCCAACAATGCATAAGCTATTATAATAACTGATATGACAGAGTAGAGCTGATGCCAATTGAAATAATAAAGGCCTGTATTGATTATTTTGCCGGCATAGCTTGCTGCTACAAGCCCAAATGTTAGAGTTAATCCAAAAATGAATCCGTATGATTGTTCATCAAATTTTGCTTTAATGATGCTCGATGAGCCAACAATTCCAACGGCAGACCCAGCACCGATAATAAAAGATGCTAAACAAGAAATAAAAAAAGTATCAGTTACTGATATTAAAAAAGTACCAATTGCTACTACTATCATTAGACAGGGAATAATTGTGCTATTTTTAAATTTGGTTAGTAATATACCTGTTGGAATTTGCATCAATGAATATCCGGCGTAATAAAAAGCCGGTAGTAAAGAGAATTGCGCATAGTTTATATTGTAAAAACTAATGATATCTTGCATTACAAAACTTGGAAGAATTCTAATTATAAATACCAAAGAGAAAAAAGATGCTGGAATTGACCAAATAAGCCAAGCTGATTTTAAGTTTTTGTTCATATTAGTTATAAGATTAGTGAAATAAAGATCAAAACAGAGCTTAGGACAGTCTGGGGATATAAAAGTTTTTATTTAACTTTGCTATAAACATTTACTTAATTTAAAAATTTTGACTTAGTGTAACACGATAAAATATTGATACAAGTGCTTTTTTAAAATATTAAATGGGTTTGCTAAATAAAGATTGCTATTAGTTTGTATTTCTATATTATCTCTTGAAAAAGAGGAAGTTATATGGATATATGCAAAGGTTGCGGTAGCACAAAGCTAATAAAGAATGGTACATCAAAA
>JAGORE010000023.1 GCA_018062985.1 Rickettsiales bacterium
ATCTATTATATTGTTATGGTGGCTTTTTCACGCTGCACTTAATGTATCACTAGATTTTATTCTGTGGCCCAAATCTACATGGGCTTATTGGGTGCCAAATATAACGATGCCTTTTGTTTTTATTATTTTGACTATGGGGATTAGTACACCAAATGCATTGTCGATTTTGTGTAAACAGAGCCCTTTTAATGCTGATAAACCTCTTGGCATTGTTGCGATTACAAGACATCCCATTTTATGGGCAATGTTTCTTTGGGCTGCGAGTCATATTTTCCCTAATGGATCCCTTTCCTTAGTGATTGTGTTTAGTATTTGCATGCTATTTTCACTGTTTGGGATGAAACTCATAGACCTTAGAATGCAAAAATCTTTAGGGAAAGATGTGTGGAAAGAACTATCACGTAATACAAGCATTATCCCGTTTGGAGCTTTAACAAAATCTACAATATGGAGTATTTTCACACGTGATGATCTTTATAGAGTGATTATTGGATTGATTTTATATTATGCATCATTGCATTTTCACCAATACATCTTAGGCGTAAACCCAGTACACTTAATAAATGGTTAACTCTAGAATCTAGTGCAACGGTTTAGGAGAATAAGTAAAGATGAAAAAGTGGTAATTTAGTTGTAGCAAAACAAACAAAGTTACCACGATGCAGTACTATAGTAGGTTAAAATTAGAAGAAAGAGCAAAGATAGAAGAATGTTTGGCCTTAGAAAGCAATATGAAACCAGTGCTACTAAAGTTGATTCTAAAAGTCTACATCAATTTTTGAATTTCCAATGTTATCCATAACAATTCCAACCTTATAAGCAACAACATCTTGTTCTTGTGGTGCAGCTTGCTGTTTATTCATATTTAACCACATTTCAAGGTGCGGCATGGGATTTGTTTTTGGAAATTTATATTCTGTTTGTAAATTAAGAAAATGAGCAACATCTTTGGCATTAAATAAGACCCATTGCTTTACAATATCCGAGTTAGTACCCACAAGAGAGCGACCTTCTGAAAATAAATAATCAACAAAAGCAAATTCTCCTTCCACTACTTCGTTAAACATCTTTAGTATCTCGGCTTTAGTTTGTTCCTTAGCTAAAGAACCTATTGTAGTTTTATGTTCACTTTCTAATACAGCTTTATCCAACTCGCAGTGTATTTCTAACTCATCCTGAGCGATTTTTTTTACTATTGCTCCGATAGGTTGAAACCATCCTGAATCGGCAATGGTAAAAGTAATAGCAAAGCTACTCATGAATTGAATTCGTTCAAGAAAAAACAAAGAAACAATACCTTTGTAGAGTATATTGTAGGTTTCTTGATCAGCCACAACCAGACCCAATGCATATTTATGACTAGCTATATATAAATCTTCGAGACCTTTAGCTACTAAGCTAAGGCGCACAATACTTTCTTTAATAGACAACACGTCAGCAAGCACGTCAGATGGATTGTCAAAAGACATACGTACAATTTCACTGTATGCTGCTGCATGAATAACTTCATTATCAGATATTCTTTGCCATGCAGCCCATAATTCAGATGATGATATAAACGGAGCAAGAACCGGAGCAATAGCACGAGAGGCCACGCTATCAGCTTCCCATTGCCAAGCTAACGTTCTAATCATCATATCACTAACACTTTGTGGACAATTCTTAAAATCAGCATTACATTGCGAATAATCCACTTCACTTTCATCCCAATCTAAACTTTTCATTTCTTTGTATAATGCCCAAATTTTGGGATATTTTTTATTCACCGTATCAAATAATCCAGGTTTTCCGTGAAAAAATAAACTTGTATTATTATATTGTTCTTGTGTTTTTTCTATATTAAAAACGTTATTATTTACCATTGTTACTTTCCTATTTATAAGTTACAAGCACCACTCTCGCAACCACGCTCACTAGAGTTTAAATCAATACCTTTTGCCGTTAAACTATTAATATAATATCTCGTCTTCATACCATACTTGATAATTCGTAAAAAATTATCGATCATCTCTTTCGTCCCGATCTTTTCATCCCCTTGAATTTTACGCCATAAATCTGCTGAAATCGCTTGATCCGTCCACTTCTGCATGATTGCATAACAATCAATCATATCATGTATCTCAATATTCCACGCTAATTCATATTTTTGTCGGAGCTTTGTGCCATCTGGAACCACGTAATCGATAGACATAGTTTCACTTGTTTTAACCAAATCAAAATCACGAATTGGATATACAGAGTTAGTTGTGCCAGCTGCAATTGTACTTGATTCACCAGGCATATGCGCAACCAACACACTATTTCGAATACCCTTATTGATAATGATCTGCTTTCGCAAAGCTTCCCAATCTCTCTTATTAGATACTGTCACCAGCTCATCAACTCGTTTCTCATAAGTATCGAGTGGTAACCATCCTTCTGGCCATGATGTTTTATTCATCCACAAAGCATTGCCAAGTTCTTTACCTAAACGAAGAGAGGCATTTAATAGGTGCCAATAATGAGTTTCAAATAGCTCGTGAATAAAATTCTTACCTTGTTGCGAAGAATATTTTAAATCTTTTTTAGCCATTAAATGCGCTAGTCCAAGTATACCAACGCCTGCATTCATACGAGCCTTCGATGTATATGCTAAACTCTCAAATATATATTTTGTCAGGTGAATAGTTTTATCAATCATTTTTAGAGCATAATAAGCTACTTCTGCATATTGCTCATCATTCTCAATATTGCTTACTATTATTCCCGCTAAATTGCAAAGTGCTATTTCGCCATGATCTTCGTTCCAAGTTTCATATAATTGCGCAACAGACTTATAAGGTTTAGTTGGTTCACAAATCTCTTGACAAAGATTTGAGCTATAAATCTTTTCTTTGAATGGCGTATGTTTATTGATTGAATCCATAACATGAAGATAGTGCCTACCTGTCTCATAAGCTTCGTTTGAAGCATTAATTAGCATATTACGGGCGCTAACCATTACCCTCACTTCACTACTTTCTAAAAATTTATTGTATAACTTCTCGAATAAAGTTTCATCTTTATCATATTGAGCCTCATAAAGTTCTGGTGCAACAGCATAACTAAAGAGTGCCACATCTTCATTACGCGCTACTTTACGAGCAAAAAATTTATTTACACCAAAACTATAATCACAACCCCTAACCTGCTTATTTAAAGGTGTCATCGGATTTTTTAATTTCTGAATTGCTTCAACTTCAGGATCAAAACATGTATAATGCACGGTCGCCGCACCACCACGACCATTTTGTAAATTAGCACCAATTGCTCCAACAAGTGAGCGATAATATGGAAGTTTTCCTTGGTGCTCAATCAACCCATTGCGAACTGAATCACCAATGCTACGTGTTTTAATATGAGTACCTATGCCAGCACTCATAGCTGTCATCATATAAGCAATATGATCTCCAGCCGCCAAAGACTGAACATTATCCTCCGTCGTATAAAGACAACAAGAAGAATATCCACAAAGATTTGTTCCAAGATTTGTAAAATTTGGGGTAGGTGGATTAATGCGTTTATGACTAAAATGTTCATACCACTTAGCTAAATCTTTTAAACGACTGTCTTGAGGTTCATTCTCCGCTAAAGTCATAGCCATACGCATATAAATGAATTGAGGTGTCTCAAATTCTTTACCTGTTTTTTTATTACGAAGAGCATATTTATAACGAAGTTGCTGAAGCTCGTATTGAGTTGATTTAAGATCTAAATCATGATCAATAATAGATTCAATATAAGCATATTCTGCTTCTGTATAATTAAGTTTTATTATTAAACCGGCTTTATACATTTCCTGATGCAAATGTTTTACGGTAGGAATTTGTGACTTACCATAAAGTTGCTTATAAGTAAGAGCTGCATATAAACGCCCAGCCATATGAGAATATTCCCAGGTACGCTTATCTATACAAGCTCTGATCAAAGCTAACTGCAATTGTTCGGTTGATATCTCTTCCGGCATTATTGAAAAGACGTGCAATACAATCTCTGACCACACTACCTTATTACCAAGAGTTTTTGCCGCCCATATTCCCCATCCGTTAATTTTTTCTGCATTAAATTCTTCTTTGCAACCATTCCGCTTTATTACTGTTTTAATCATATATCATTAGTTCAACCTCCAGTCACAACCAGTTAATCTATTAGCAACGATAGTTTTAAAAGGTATAAATTTACTATTGCTAATTCCAAGCACTTGTATTTAGCACAAAAAGTATTATTGGTATACCAATTAATATTGTACTTCGTAACATTTTAGCACAAAAAGTATTGTTGGCAAACCAATTAATACTGATATTTGAGATTTGCTAAACAAAGATTGATTTTAAGACATCTTGATTAAATAACAGTAAGAGGGAATGAAATATCATCTCTATAGATTTGCTATATCTCTTAGTTTTTCTATGAAATCGTGCGAGGTAATGCCTTACAAGAGAGTTCTTACTTTCAACAAGCG
>JAGORE010000003.1 GCA_018062985.1 Rickettsiales bacterium
TTATTAGACACCGCATTAAAACTTGGATGTATTAATGATTCTTTTAATAATTCAACATTTTTAAATGTATAATTTAATTTCTTATACAAAAGGTCCATATTTTCTAATTTACCTTCTGAAAAGTTCTATTAAGTCTAAAATCTCTAACCATACCAAATAAGTTATAGGTCTCAAGAGTCGCTGAAGAAAAGAAAATATGAGTTACACGACCCAATATATTTTCCTTAGGAACAAAACCCATAAAATAAATATCTCTGCTATCTCTAGAAAAATCTCTATTATCTCCCATAAAGAAATAATGCCCCTCAGGCACAGCATGTACCGGAGTATTGTCAAAATCGGTATTTTCATTAAAATCCAAGATTGTAATAGTTTTCTGATCTGTTAGTTTTTCTGCATATTGAGAAAAGCTAATATTACCCGATGTGAATTTATCTTTTAAAAGTGTTTGCTTTATTTCGTTTCCATTAATATACAGAGTACCGTTAACAACTTGAATCTTATCTCCAGGCTCTCCAACAAGTCTTTTTACATATACTTTATCAAGCTCAAACACTACAACATCTCCTCTTTTTGGCTGAGAAAATTCTAGAACTCTACCTTTAAATATTTTAGGTGAAAAAGGAAAAGAATATCTGCTAATTCCATAAATATACTTATTTACAACTATTCTATCTCCTTCTAATAAATTAGGTAACATAGATGAACTAGGCACAAGATAAGGCTCAAATAATACAGACCGCACTAAAATAACAAACAAAATAGTAAGCGACAACTCCACAATATGTTTTAATAAACTTTTTTTCATATCACCGTATTAATAAACTATTACCTGTCATTTCTTTAGGCTTCTTTAAACCTAATAAATCTAATATGGTTGGCGCAATATCTGCTAAACCACCATCGTGTACTCTAGCATTTTCTAAATTATGATCAACCATTATAAATGGCACAGGATTAATTGTATGAGCCGTATGATCAGAACAATTACTATCATCAAACATAAGCTCTGCATTACCATGGTCTGCGGTAATAATCAACGTACCGTTTATCTCTTGAGAGAGCTTATATAACATTCCCAAACAATGATCAATAGCTTTAACAGCTTCTACAGTTGCATTATAATTTCCTGTATGCCCTACCATATCTGCATTAGCATAATTTACCAAACAAAAATCATATCGTTTTTTCCCAAACTCTGACACTATTGTAGTAGTCACTTCATACGCAGACATCTCTGGTTTGAGGTCATATTTTTCTACTTTTGGAGATGGCACTAAAATTCTTTTTTCTAAGTTGTTTATCTTTTCTTCACCAGCATCAAAGAAAAAAGTGACATGAGCATATTTCTCAGTTTCAGCTACTCGAAGTTGAGACATTTTGTGTTTATCAAGTATATCAGTCAAAATATTACTATACCTTTCTGGCTTTAAAATTACCTCTACATAAGCATCCAGAAGACTTGAATATTGAGTCATTGTGAAAACATTAATCTCCTCATAAACATTACGGAGACGACTAAAGCCTTTAAACTCAGGTAAAACAATAGAGCTAACAATCTGCCTCATTCTATCAGCACGAAAATTAGCAAATATAACAACATCACCTTTGGCTACACCAAGATAATCATCGGCAACCACAGGTTCAATAAACTCATCAAAAATCTTATGTGTATATGATCGATCTATATAATCTAAAATATTATCTTGTTGAAATGTCAAACCTTTACCACAGATAATAGCGTTATATGCCTTCTCTGTCCTTTCGTATCTATTATCCCTATCCATAACATAATATCTACCAGAAATAGACTTTATCTGCGCATTAACGTTTTGATCACAAAACTGTTGAATTTGTGCTAAATATTTTTTAGCTGATTTTGGCAACGTATCTCTACCATCTGTTATGACATGAAAATACACAACAATATTTTCTATAACATAATATTGCGCCAAATCTAAGATATGATTTATATGAGAATGCACACCTCCGTCTGAAACTAGGCCAACAATATGACATACTTTACCTAGGTTAGGCTTGGTATTGCGTAAATTTTTGAGTCGCTCTTTATTGTTTTGCAATGTATCAGAAACACGCAATAAGTCTTGCTTGAATACTCTTCCTCCACCTATGGTCATGTGACCCACTTCAGAATTGCCCATTTGCAATGATGGCAACCCAACATATTCTTCAGAAGCAAAAAGTTTAGAATGAGGAAATTTTTTAAGAAAAAATTGATAGTTCGTGGGATTAGCTCCATAAATAGCATTATAATTTTTGCTATCGCTAATTCCCCAACCATCTAAGATACATAAAATTACAGGCCTATGCGACATTACTTACCTAACTTATCACCTGTAACAATATAATAAACGATCCTTGCTAACTTTTTAATATAATCACCTAAACGCTCTATGTTCTTGATAGAAATAGTAAATTGCATAAGAGAGTTAACGTTGCTTGATAAACTATTTTTTGACTGCGCCGTACGATTCATTAAATTCGAATATATTTTATCAATTTCAAGATCCAAAGACATTACATCTAAAGCCTCTTTTATATCTGAAGCTTTATAAGCATGTGTGACTTTCTGCAACATATCAGAAACTAGCTCATTCATTCTTTGTATATCATCTAAAAACTCTTTAGGAATATCCACTTCTATTCTTTCGCGACGATTGACTATATGTTTTGATATATCGCCCATTCTCTCAATAACAACTGACATTCTTAATGCAGAAATAACATGTCGAAGATCAATTGCAACGGGTTGACGCGTTGCCAAAACTAAAATTGCACATTCGCTTATTTCTTTATCAATATCATTAACTTGCTTATCTATCTCATGTATCTTCTTTAAAATCTCAGGATGAAATTCCTTTAAAGCAGCAGAGTGCAACTGAAACATTTCCAGTAATAATTTACTAGCTTTACACACAAGTAATTCCAAATGATGTAGATCTTTATCGTACGACTTGATAGTGTGGCGTTTCATTATTTCTCCGTTATATCAATGTGATTTATTTTACTCAAGATATAAATAGAGGTCAAGACTTATAAAAACCTATAATAAGTCTTACACATACCCAATACTAACCCTTGTTTTTTACCAAGGGGTTAATAAATGTTAAATTTTATATTGACAACATTAAATGTATGTATTATTGTATGGCTTGTTAAAGAGTAATTCTCTTTATTTGTAAATTCCCTCTCTATAAAGGCCGCCCTAACCCGGTGGCCTTTTTTATTATATAAATCATAAGACTGAAAATAACTTTTGATATCAGAATCCTAATCCGTAGAAGCAACTACTCCTATAGCACATACTTCTAAATCGCTCCGCAAAACTCCGTCACTAAATGCACAGCTAATGTCATCTTCTGTAACCTGACCTGGCATCACTTGAAATTTCAGCGCCTTAGCTACAGAAAGTTGCATACCGTAAAAATCACTACCACTCAAACCAAGATCATTACCATCCGTTTTTAATGCTGAGAACATTGTCGTCGTTGCTTCTTTGTAACATTTAGATCTAATGTCTTCTGAACTTATACCAGTATAACTTCCGTATTTATATAACTGCCTTGCAAAGATTGGAATAACTGAAAATAATGGCGTTTTAAATTGAGATTGCTGCTTATATACTTCCCTCATTTCTGATATTTCATGACAAAAAGTTACGTTGTTTATTAAAGAAACATCGACAGAAACTTTATACAATACATCTTGTCTTAATTTCGCTATATTGTCGTTATATTCCTGTCTGAGACCATCCAAATAAGGAGTATTAAACAGCCTAATTCCGAACATTGTTGGCAGAAATTTTATGGACTCAAAATTATAAACAATATCATCAAATGATGTACCAAAATCACCAACTCTTTTTAAACCATAATAAATAGCCTTAGCGTATCTCACAGAATAAGTGTTCTGAATATTGCCCTGGTATGAAGAATAGCAAAGATCTACTGCCACTACACTGCCTGTAACAAATGGATGAGCACCAACAACTTTTGTCATAAATACTAAGTGGTTTATGACTGTTTCGGCACCCAAAAAAGCCATCTGTACTTCTGAAGAAAGAGTAGCTTTTGTCACATTGAATTCTGCTTGACCATAATTATAATATGAATAAGCCATATCAGCAGATAATATAACGTTAGATAAAGCCGCTCCATGTACTGTACCTTTATCAAGCTTTGACTGAAATATAGCAACTCCAGTTATACCATAAAAGCCAAATAAAGGTATCTTCCCGACCATATGCTCAATAAACATTCCAAAGCCTATACCAGAAATAGCTGAACGGGCAAAATTAAAAGAATACAGCAGCACTTGATTACGATTCATATTAACCTACATCTTAGATTTATAAGCAGCATTTACCATATTAAAATAATAGATTCAATTATTATAATGTTATAGACAATAACAATAGCGAGATTAAAACTAAAAAACCCAAAAATACATTAGACTTAAACCTAATTAAACAATTAGATGCTGATAATCTATTCAATGTTTTTACCTGCCAGAGCATCTGCATGGCTACAAGGAGTAACACTAAGTAATACAAGATAGAGGCTCTATAAAATATTCCTACAAAAACCAAGGTTAGCAAAAATATAGCATAACACATTAAGAGAAATAAAGCGGAATACCTATGAGACGATATAGACGCAGACTTTATACCTATTTTCTCATCACATTCTTTATCTTGATAACCATAAATAGTATCGTAACCAAATGTCCATAAAATACAGCCTAAATATAATAGCATAACCACAAGATCTAAATGCTGCATCATATATACAAAGCTTATAATAATTCCAATATTAAAAGTAAAACCCAGAAACAATTGCGGATAACCAAATAGTCGTTTCATAAAAGGATATACCAAGACCAATAACACTGAAAAAATACCAACATAAATGGCATACAAACCAAGACTAAATAGAATAATAGCACCAGCGATAAACAATAAAACAGCAAGTGTTGCTGCGTTAAAAACCGAGATACTCCCAGAAGCAATTGGCCTACTCATTGTCCGCTTTACTTTTTTATCTATATCACGATCGATAATATCGTTAACAATGCAACCAGCAGCCCGCATAACAATACTTCCATATAAAAACAACAAATAATTTCCAAACGAAACCTCTCTAAAAAAGCTTGCATATGCCAAACCAAAAGCACATGGCAAAAACAACAACATAAAGCCAGTTGGCTTATCAAGACGCATTAATTTACAGTATTCAAAGAAGATTTGCATAGATTTATTGATTTTTCTAAGAAAACACACTAACAATATATATAATTTTCTTATTAATTAGAATGGATTATGGATAAGTTTGAACAAAAATACAACCATAAAGATGTAGAAAAAAAGTGGCAAGATACTTGGTATAATAGTGATTTATACTATTGGAATGATAACATTTCCAAGAGCGATTCTTTTATAATAGATACCCCTCCACCAACCGTCTCTGGCATTCTACATATGGGCCATATTTTTAGCTATACGCAAACTGATTTTATAGCCAGATACCAAAGAATGTGCGGTAAAAATGTTTTTTATCCTATGGGTTTTGATGACAATGGCTTGCCCACAGAACGTCTTGTAGAAAAAACTTTTAAATTAAAAGCCAACTCTATACCAAGAAACGAATTTCAGACTCTTTGCTACAAAGTTATTGATGAAGCAGAGCAAGAGTTTTACAAACTTTTTTGTGGAATCGCACTAAGCGTAGATTGGAGACAAAAATATCAAACTATTAGCAATACAACAAAGACACTTTCGCAAATGTCCTTTATAGACTTATACGAGAAAAACGAAATATATAGGACTCTAGAACCATCACTATGGGATCCCACAGATAAAACTGCATTAGCTCAAGCAGATCTAGAAGAAATTGAAATGAAAGGAATAATGAATACCTTATCATTTAAACTAGAAGATGGAAACATAATAAAAATTGCCACCACACGCCCAGAACTTTTACCAGCATGCGTTGCTGTATTCTTTCATCCAGAAGATACTCGTTACACATACCTAAAAAATAAACATGCAACCACACCAATTTTTGGCACAAACATACCTTTAATTGCTGATGACCAAGTTCAACAAGACAAAGGAACAGGCTTAGTAATGTGTTGCACCTTTGGTGATACAAAAGATATTGAATGGTGGAAAAAACATAAACTACCAACACGCATCATACTAACAAAAAATGGTACAATTGATTTACGTAATAAACTAGAAAATTCAAGCTTTGATTTTGAAGACACTAAAATTTTACAAAATGCTGTCGAAAAATTAGAAGGGCAAAATATACAATCTGCAAGACAAATAATGATAGAGTTACTAGATACCCAAGGCTATCTAATTGAACAAGAGCATATAAAACGACCTGTAAAATGCGCTGAAAGATCAAAAACACCCGTAGAGATCATAGTAACCCCACAGTGGTTTATAAGAATTCTTGATAAGAAACACGAACTCCTTAAAAAATCTCAAGAATGCAATTGGAACCCTCCATATATGAGTAAGCGTCTTGAGCACTGGATTGATGGATTGAATTGGGATTGGTGTATTAGTAGACAAAGATTTTTTGGCATACAATTTCCTGTATGGTACTCCAAAAGAAAAGGCGAAGAAGGCAAAATAATCGTCGCAACAAAAGAACAACTTCCTATAGATCCAATCACAACAGCTCCAACAGGATATTCTCTAGATGAAGTAGAGCCAGATTATGACGTAATGGATACATGGGCCACTAGCTCCATAACCCCCCAATTAAACGCACATGCAATAAACAATGACTTTACTCTAAATAAAGATCGTTATAACAAACTTTTTCCTGCAGATATGCGCCCTCAAGCACATGAAATTATTAGGACATGGACATTTTATACTATGGCAAAATCGTTACTACATAGCAACTCTTTGCCCTGGAAAAACACTGTCATTAGTGGCTGGGTTTTAGCTGCAGACAAAACAAAAATGTCAAAATCAAAAGGCAATATTATAACTCCTCATGAACTTATTGAAGAAAGCAGTGCGGATGTAATACGATACTGGGCTTCAACCTCAAAACTAGGCAATGACATTGCTTATTCTGACCAGATGTTCCAAATAGGAAAGAAGCTGATTACTAAATTATGGAATGCCTCAAAGTTTGTCTTGAGTCATATAAATGGACATCACGCTACTGCACAATTTTCACATTTAACAGACAAATGGATACTATCAAAATTACATAACACCGTTAGAGAAGCATCAAGAGAAATGAATAATTTTGAATACTGCACAGCAAGAACAATCATCGAAACATTCTTTTGGAAAGATTTTTGTGACACTTATTTAGAATTAATTAAAGTAAGAGTATACGATCAAAACAATACAGATCCTGAAGGTAAAATCAGCGCAATAAACACTCTGCACTTTTTATTAAATACAATTCTTAAACTATTTGCACCATTCTTACCTCATATCACTGAAGAAATACACAATATTATTTTTTCTAAGACCTCTATACACTCGAAATATACCTGGCCACAATACACACAAATAGCATGTTGTAGCCAATCAGAAAAACTAGGAGATATTATAGTTGCAGTCTTAGAGTTGATACGAAAATTCAAAACAGAACAGAAAATGTCCTTAAAAACTGAACTTGATACTGTACATATTATTACAACAAACCAAGATACTGCAGATTTATTAACCACAAATCCATTAACTGATCTTAAAAATGCTGCAAATACTAAAAAAATATGTATAAATAGTAAAAGCATTATCAAAAATGATTCTTCAAAAGAGATATCAAATGAGAATTTTAAGTTAATAATTTATACTTAAACCTATGAAAAAACTCCTGGCGCTCTTAATATTAATCTCCATCTCAAGTTGTGCACCAGCTGTTTTTAGTGGCACAGCATTTGGTGGAAAGTTACTCATGCAAGACAAAACTATCGGGGAGTCTTTCAGTGATACATCTATCTGGACAAAAATCAAATCAAAAATGATTCATAAGAAAATAGATAATTTATTTGGCAGCATCAATATTAAAGTCAACGAAGGTAGAGTATTACTAACAGGCACCGTTCCAAATCGAGAATCTATAGTAGAGATCCTAAAAATTTGTTGGGATACACAAGGAGTCAAAGATGTAATTAATGAACTACAATTAGAGAAAAAAGGACAAGGATCTATAGTAATTTATGCTAAAGATTCATGGATTACTACGCAAGTAAGAAGCAAATTACTTTTCTCAGGTATAAAATCTATAAACTTCTCTGTAGAAACAATTGATGGAGTAGTTTACTTATTTGGTATTGCGCTTTCGCAATCTGAATTAAAAGATGCCACTACAAAAATATCAGCTATCAATGGCGTAAAAAAAATCCTATCTTATGTACGAGTAACAAAAGATATAACCGACAGAATAAAAAACACTAAAGGACAAAAATTAAAGCACGAATATCTTGATATTGAGGATATAGAAGATACAAATTCCAAAGCATCAAATCAAAAATTTGGAAAAGTAGCAATACAGGAAGATGAAGATGATGAAGACGATATCTTTGACAAAGATGATGAATCATAAACATGAAAATTGCCTTTCAAACAGATAATATAGAAACGCTCAAAATAGCAACAGACTCATCATTATCTCTTGCGAAAGAAGCATTATCAAGAAATTTTAATGTCTGGTTTTATACACCAGAAAATCTTACGTACAAAAAGAATAATCTATTTACAATAGCTAATCAAATTATTGATATCACAAATACCAATGTCATATACAGAAAAGCAAAAAGAATTCTTCTAAACGACTCTGATGTTTTGTTTATACGTCAGAACCCACCATTTAATATGAATTATATTACAACTACATATCTATTAGATTTACTAAAAGATACACTTATTGTTAATAACCCAACAGCAATACGTAATTTTACTGAAAAGCTATCTATATTAATGTTTCCTGAACTAATTCCAAAAACCGCTGTCACATCAAATCTAGACGAAGCCAAAGAATTTCTAAACACAAACAAATCTATAGTCTGTAAGACATTGTATGAATTTGGAGGCAATGATATTAAAAAATTTGACTTAGAAAACTCTAAGGATTTTCTTCATCATTTTCAGTTGTTATCTCAGAAAAGCAATACACCTCTAATGCTACAAAAGTTTATTCCATCCATAACAAAAGGAGATAAAAGAATTATTATCGTTGATGGCAAACCCATAGGAGCATTAAAAAAAGTTCCAAGAAAAGGAACTTTCATCTCTAATCTATGCGCAGGTGGGGAAGCACAAAAAACAACTCTAACAAAAAGAGATATTGTTATTGCTCAACAAGTAGGAGCATCTTTATTAAAACACAACATTGCTTTTGCTGGTATTGATGTCATAGGAAAATACCTAACAGAAATAAATGTTACTTCCCCCACAGGATTGGTGGCAATAAATAAACTTTCTAGATTAGAATCAAAACAAAAATTAGAATCTATTATCTGGGATACTCTATTAGAGAAACATAAAAGAGCTATCTTACTTAGACAATCTAATAATAACCAGTAACCCACCCAAATAACTTTTATGCAAAGTAACGCTACCGCTATGCCTAAAAATAATATCACGAGAAATAGACATACCTAAACCTATGCCACCAGAATCCCTATTTCTTGAATTATCCACTCTATAAAAAGGCGTAAAGACTTTGTTCATATCTTGATCTAATATTCCTGGACCATTATCATGTATTTCGATAAAGACATCATTTGAATTTTCATAAATCTTAATCATTATCTTAGAAGCAAAACGCTGCGCATTATTGATAAAATTTGTTATGGCTCTTAAAAATTGGTTTTGGTTAACATTAACTCTAATAACCCCTTTAACCTGTAATTCTACATCAGAATCCTCAGGTATAATCTGAGCTACAAGTTTTGCAATATCATAGAACTTTGTACTAAACATTTCTTCACCACGAGCAAATTCTAGATAATCATTAATAGTATTATTCATCTGCGCCAGATCTTCTTTTAAAGCCTTGATATCTTTATCTTCATTCATCAGGGCAAGCTGAAGTTGCATGCGAGTAATTGGCGTTTTCAAATCATGAGATACCCCTGCTAACATTTCTATTTTTTGCTTCACGGTTTCTTCTAAAGTTTGTCTCATCTTTAATAATGCATATCCAGCTGTTCTTACTTCTTTAGCGCCACTTGGTATAAAACGAGCTAGATTCCCACCTCGACTAGCTTTGGTTGCAAAATGACTTAATTTTGTAATAGACCTAATCTGGTTCTTAGCAAATAAAATAGTGAGCAAGAGTAAAATAACAGTACTAGCAAAGACCCATAATAAAAAAACATATGTAGATGAAAATAACATTCTTTTTGGTGATACCCCAAACGACAGAACCCCTTCTTTTATCTGAACCTCAATGATAAGGTCTTGACCAGATGCACTCAACAAAATAATATTAATAGGATAATTTGGCAAATTATATTGCAAATTACTCTTAAGAATCTTGAGCTCCCTTGGCAAAGGCTTGCTTGTCTTATGTGTCAGCTTGAGGCCAGGATAAAATTCATATTTTAACAAATTATACGTATGCACATCTTTTATATCTTTACCACCAACTCTATGAAACGCTCTAGAAATAAATGCAATTTCTCCAGCTAATGTATAAGCCATATATTTACTAATATTATCCCAATGTTTACGATAAAAAATATATACTGAAATACATTGGGCGATAAGAGCCGGAATAACAATAATAAGTATCATCCTTGACAACAAAGATTTTGGCAACAGTCTAGAGAAGAAGCTTTTAATCAACATATAATATGTACCCCATTCCTCTCACAGATTGCAGAAACAATGGCTTCTTTGAAGAAGTTTCTATTTTATTTCTTAATCTATTAATTTGGACATCAACCGATCGAACATTAATGCCAAGAATCTCTGACAATTCTTCCCTTTCTACCATCACATTCTTTTTTTCTATAAAGTAATTTAACAGCTTAATTTCACTGCTAGTTAAAGGGATCTTTGTATTGTTCTTTATAAGCACACTTTTCTTTAAATCATATTTTACAGACCCAAATAATACAACTTGTGTCTCATATGATACAGTTCTATCAATTAGCCTTTTTATTCTTAATAGCAATTCCTTAGGATCAAAAGGTTTAACTAAGTAATCATCGGCACCAGACTCAAGCCCGACTATTCTATCCTTCACTTCACCCAAAGCAGTTAGCATTAGTATTGCTACAGACGAAATATTACGTAGATACTTTGCAAACTCCACACCTCTCTCTTTAGGAAGCATTACATCTAAAATAATTAAGTCAAAACTAAAAATTGACAAAGCATTTCTGGCTTCTTCGGTATCATAAACTGCCGTTACAACATATCCTTGCTTTACCAAAAACTGCTTTAGAAGATCCCTAATTCTATTGTCATCATCTACAATCAATATATGGAAAACTTTCATAACAAAATCTCAACTTTATTGACAATATAGTAAAGCAAGGCCTTGTTATTCTCAACAGCTAACTATTAAATCTTTCTAAGATACTGGTGTTACTATTTTTTTATCTCTTTCTTGCCCACTACGTATTGAAGGGTCTATATAGAATTCTAATTCATTATTTTTAGCATCAATATACACTGAACCACCATTAACCAGATCACCAAATAAGATCTCATTTGCAATCTTACGTTTTATTTTATCATTAATGAGCCTCTCCATAATCCGTGCACCACTTTTACTATCATACCCATGATCATGCAAATATTCGTATGCTAAAGATGATAATGTTAAAAATGTATTCTTTTCTTTTAACTGACACTTAAGCTCTTTAACAAATTTTTCTGCAACTCTAACAATCGTATTTTTTGATAATGGAGAAAAGTTAATTACAGCATCAAGCCTATTCCTAAATTCAGGAGAAAATACCCTCTCTATTTCTTCAGCTCCTTTTTTTACAACAAGATTTGCTTCTTCTCCAAATCCTAGAGAGTTCTTTGATAGCTCTGAAGCCCCAGCATTAGTGGTCATAATAATTATTGTATTATTAAAACGCACTTTTCTGCCCTGATGATCAGTAAGAGTTCCATAATCCATAACCTGTAACAAAATGTTATAGATGTCTTTATGTGCTTTTTCAATTTCATCTAACAACACAACAGAATAAGGATGTTTATAGACTTCTTCTGTCAGCAATCCTCCAGAATCATAACCCACATACCCAGGAGGGGCGCCAATCAATTTAGCAACAGAGTGTTGTTCTAAATATTCTGACATATCTATCCGAATAAAATTCATACTTAAAAGCTTAGATAATTGTATGGCAAGCTCCGTTTTACCAACACCAGTAGGACCAGCAAACAAATAGCATCCTATTGGCTTTTCCTTATCTCGTAAACCGGCACGAGATAACTTCGCAGCAGAGCATAACTCTTCCACAGCTTCGTTTTGTCCATATATTAAAGATTTCAATTTTTTTTCAATATGTTTTAAAGCATAAATTTCATCACGATGCACTGATACCGTAGGCACACGGGCAATTTTTGCTACTGTATCTTCTATATCTTTTACTGTAACTAATATTTTCCTATTATTTTTCTTGTGCATTGCAAGAAATGAACCGGTTTCATCGATAACATCTATTGCTTTGTCAGGTAATTGTCTGTCGGTAATAAAACGCTTAGAAAGTTCAACGGCTGCCCTTATAGCATCATCACTATATCTTACATTATGGTACTTCTCAAAATAACTACTGAGACCTTCTAAAATTTCTATAGTAGCATCGAGGCTTGGTTCTTCTACTGTAATTTGCTGAAATCTGCGCACTAGAGATTTATCTTTACTAAAATGCTTGTGATATTCATGGAAAGTTGTAGACCCAATGCATTTAATCTGACCTCTAGCTAAAGAAGGCTTTAGAAGATTACTGGCGTCTAAAGCATTACCGTTAGTTGAACCTGCACCTATAATGCTATGTATTTCATCTATAAATAAAACAGAATGCGGATGACTCACAAGCTCTTTTATTATCGACTTCATTCTTTCTTCAAAATCACCTCTATATCTTGTACCCGCTAATAATGCACCGAGGTCAAGAGAGTAAATAACTGCTTTTTCTAGAATTTTAGGCACTTTATTTTTAACTATTTTATATGCCAAACCCTCAACAATGGCTGTTTTACCAACTCCTGGTTCCCCAACTAAAAGAGGGTTGTTTTTTGTACGACGACCCAAAATTTCAATAACTCTGTTTATCTCGTACTCTCTACCAATGAGTAAATCTAGAGACCCTTTAATAGCCATCTCATTAAGATTGACACAATATTCATTTAAAGGACTTTCGGACTTAGCTAAAGATACATTAGCACCAAAGCTATCACCAAAATCCTGCGCCAGATTATCTTTCTCTTGCTTCGCAGCACTTCTCTTTTTGGACAGCATAAAATTACTAGTTTGAGAACCATGTACTATATAATTAATAATGTCTAAACGAGTAATGTTTTGTTCATGTAATATTTTTGAAGCATAAGAGTCTGTTTCCAAAAGAATCTCTGCCAACACATTCACGCCTGAGATTCCTTTGCTCATACCAGATAAATTAGCCTGAATTGCCGCTCTATGAATAATTTTCTGAAATGATATGCTTGGAGACATGCCAGCAAGATCCAAAGACTTTGTAGACACACTAGTCAGAAACCTTTCTAATTTTGTTTTCAGAAGCTTCAAATCCACAGAACAAGCAACCATTGCAGATTTAGCATCCTGATCCTCTAACAAAGATAATAATAAATGCTCTATCATAGCCGAACCATGAGAATATCTCTCTGCAATCAGCATCGATCTTTGCAATGTCTCTTCTAAGTTCTTAGACAACATATTTATCCATATATTATTAGTTTATACTTAAAAGGATATATAAGAAAAATTATCAAATGGTTAATGAATTAATTTTTCGGTTAGAATTAACAATAAAAATCTCTTATCACTCCGATGGTAGTATCTTTTCTGAAACAGATTTTGTATATAAACCTTAAAATAAGATACGAACTTCCTCAACTAGAAATTCTCTAGATAAAACTCTTGTTACTTTTATCTAACTTATCAGTACTTGCGTAGTATATTTTCTCATCCAAGGTACCTTCTGATCTATCAATCAACAATGTTACAGCCGCATCACCTGTGATATTCAGCGTCGTTCTCATCATATCTAATATTCTATCTATACCAGCAATCAACGCTATACCCTCAATAGGTATATTGACTGCAGATAAAACCATAGGAAGCATAATAATTGTTCCGCTAGGTATACCAGCCGCACCAATAGATCCCAAAGTCGAAGTAAGAATAATAATCATATATTCAATAGTGGTTAAGTTTATGCCATAAATTTGTGCAAAAAATAAAGTACAAATTCCTAAATAAATTGCCATACCATCCATATTAATAGCAGCGCCTAATGGCAAAACAAATGATGTGCTATTTCTAGACACGCCTAATTTTTCTGCACAAACACGCATAGTGGTCGACAACGTTGCTTTGCTACTACTGGTTGAAAAAGCTAAAGATTGATATTCCAAACTCTTTTTATAAAATGGAAAAGGAGATAACCTAGCAACAATTGCTATAAGCACCCCAAATACTATATACTGCACCACCATCGCCGTCATTAAAGTCACTACAAGCATACCCAAGCTTTGTAGCATTCCTATCCCCTGTTTACCGACAACAGAAGAAGTCAACGCAAACGCACCATATGGAGCCAACTTCAAGATTAAATCAATCATCCTGAATATCACTTTGGCAGCTAACTTAAAGCCTTTAACTATCAATTTCTTTTCCTTACCAACACCATTTATAACAACTCCAGTAAAAAATGAGAAAAATACAACCTGCAACATCTTTCCAGAAACAAGAGCATTCAATGCATTATCCGGAATAGTATCATTGATTAGCTTCATGATTTCAAATTGTATGTCAGAATTCACCCTATCAACTAGGTGTATACTAAAAGCATCTGCTGAAATACTCATTCCTGGCTTCAAGAAGTGTGCAGTAGCTAATCCTATAACAATCGCAAAAGATGTGGTGAGTAAAAACGTTGCAATCGATTTGAGTGCTATTCTTGATAAAGAGGCACTATCATTAATACTTGTCATCCCCATTACTATAGAAACATATATCAAAGGTATAATGATCATTCTAATTAACCGAATGAAAATATCTCCTATGGGTTTTAGCACATCCGCATCTTCACCAAACACAATACCAACAACAATACCAGCGACAAGACCCACTGTTATTTTTTTCCATAATGCTAAATCTTTCCAAAATTTCATATTTACTACTCCTTTTTAAAAAAATCACTATACTGATAGATGTAGAGAATTTGATAATTATTTAAACACACAGAATAATGGTATATTATAAAACTATCAAGGATTTTTATTCAAACACACCCAAACCCTTGGTTTTATTGGGCATTGACTATGGAATGAAAAAAGTAGGACTAAGTATAAGCGATAAAAATAATAAAATCGCTTTGGCCTACAAGATAATTTTTCAACACAACAACAACGCCACAAAAGAAATTATAGAAATAGTCAACACCTTATCAATTACGGGTATAGTAATCGGATATCCACTAGAAATTAGCGGCAATGAGGGTAGCGCCTGTCAAACCGTCCTAAAATTTTGCGACAAGATTACACAAGAAAAAAATATCCCTATTTTTTTACAAGACGAGAGGTTTTCTACAAAGATCATAGGAAAAACACTAAGAGCTACCAATGTCAAAACCAAGAGAATTAATGCCTTAGAAGACTCTTTAGCAGCTGCTAGCATTCTCCAAACAGCTTTAGATCAAATTAACTCTGTGTGCTTGTAAAACATACATCTAACATAAGAAAGGACTGTCATAACAATTAATCATAGAAAATTTTATTGACAAAGCTGATTTTTCTGAGATTATTCTACTCTAAAATAAATCACTAGAAATATTAGTTTATATGTTTAAAAGTTATAGCTTATCAGAAAAAGAAATTGCCAGAGGTTGGATTTTAATAGATGCAAAAGAAGTTATCTTAGGAAGACTTGCTGCATTAGTTTCAAACAGATTACGTGGTAAGCACAAAGCGACTTACACTCCACACATGGATTGTGGCGACAATATTGTAATTATAAATGCAAAGCATGTAAAGTTAACAGGAAACAAAGCAACTGATCGTAACGGAAAAAAATACTATTGGCACACAGGTCACCCTGGTGGTATTAAAGAAATCAACGCTAAAGACTTAATTGGAGGCAAGTACCCTGAAAGAGTTCTAAAGAAAGCCATTGAGCGTATGATGCCAACGAACAAACTAGCTAACACACAATTGAAGCATCTTTTTATATATCCAGATGCAGAACATAAGCATGAAGCACAACAACCTAAAGTGCTAGATGTAAAAACACTTAACGAAAAAAATAAAAGGTAAGATTCATGACAGCTATTGCTACAACAACTAAGAAAAATCCAGAAAATTTTTATGCAACAGGTAAAAGAAAAACTTCAGTTGCAAGAGTGTGGATTAAACCTGGCAAAGGTAGCTTTACTGTAAATGGTCAACAATTCGATAATTACTTCGCAAGAATAACCTCGAGAATGATCGTAAATTACCCACTTGTGTTTACAAAAACTAAAGACTCTTTAGACATATTCTGCACAGTCAAAGGCGGCGGTTTGTCAGGACAAGCTGGGGCAATAAAACATGGTATTAGCAGAGCTTTATCTTTATTTGACGACACATTAAGACCATCTTTACGCACAGAAGGCTTTCTCACTAGAGATAGTAGAAAAGTTGAAAGAAAGAAATATGGTCGTAAAAAAGCTAGAAAAAGCTTCCAGTTCTCAAAACGTTAATATACTATATATTATCTATGGATGGGTGACCGAGCGGTTTAAGGTACCGGTCTTGAAAACCGGCGTACGTGCGAGCGTACCGTGGGTTCGAATCCCACCCCATCTGCCACTCTTTCAGAGTATTTAAAAAAACAATCTTAATCTGGGTTTGCAAAAAAAATACTTCTCACGAAAGAGGAGGGTCTAAAAACTTTAAAAACATGTTTAAAAATATACCTCTATCTATTTAAAACAAAGGCTGCATTATTAAAACTATAATCACAACAAAAAATAATCTTTAGACTATTAATGCAAATATGTTATCCTTAAATAACATATATAGGTTCTACAACAGTAAAAAGAAGTATGCAAAAAACACTTGACCAGATAACAGAAAAAAATATCACTGATAACTCAACAAAAGTAACAGAAGGCGATGTATTTGTCGCAGTAAAAGGTACTAAAACTGATGGACATCAATACATATCCCAAGTGCTTGAAAAAGGAGCTTCAATAATAATAATTGACAAAGATCAAGAAGCAAATACAAAGCAACTTACAACACAATATATAGCCGTCCAGGATACAAGAGAAGCATTGGCATACCTTGCTTCAAAGAGATTTATTCTGCCAGAAAATATTGCAGCTGTCACTGGTACAGATGGCAAGACTTCAACAGCATTTTTTTATAAAGAACTCCTATCTGCAATGCACAAGAAAGCTGCAGCAATAGGCACAATGGGTGTTTTATCAAATACCAACACAGAATATTTTAAAAAACATAACATCATAACAACCCCAGGTACACTTGAGTTATATAAAATTCTCTCAGAATTAAAATCTTTTGAAGTTAACAACATATGCTTGGAAGCATCTAGCCATGGAATAATACAAAAACGCCTTGATTTTATCCCAATAAAAGCAGCAGCCTTTACAAGCTTTGGTCGTGATCATTTAGACTATCACAAAGACATCAATGATTATCTAAATGCAAAACTTCGGTTATTTAATCATCTCCTACCATCAAATGGAACAGCTGTAATCAATCAAGACATGCAAATATCAGATAGAGTGATTGAATCTTGTGGAAAAAAAGAAGTATTAACATACGGACTCAATGGAAAATTTATTAAAATAGAATCTATACAATACAACAACACAAAAATGTCTGCCACTCTAGCGATTAGAGGTAAAACACATAAAATACATTGCAATCTTTTCGGCGACTTCCAGATACAAAATTTGTCCTGTGCATTAGCTTTGGTACACGCGACAGGACATTCCTACGAAGAAGCTATTGACCAAATACACCATATCTCGTCAGTACCAGGAAGAATGCAACGAGTTGCTAATTTTAATATATTTATTGATTACGCACATAATCCAGATGCACTGAAGAAAGCATTATCAATTCTACGATACGGAATAAGTAATAAAAACGGAAAAGCCATCGTAGTCTTTGGATGCGGGGGAGATAGAGACAAAGGCAAGAGATCTGTCATGGGAGAAATGGCCGATCAACTATCAGACATGGTCATTATTACAGATGACAACCCAAGAACTGAAGACCCATCAAAAATTAGACAAACAATAAAAGATCATTGTAAGAAAGGAATAGTGATTGCAGGTAGAGATAATGCGATAGAATACGCTATAAAAAACATGAAAGATGGAGATGTTCTTCTAATAGCAGGAAAAGGACATGAAAACTATCAGATATTAGCTGATAAAACCATAGATTTTGATGATTACAAAGTAGCAGAACATTATGCAAACAAACAGCTTAAAAACTAGCAAAAACGACAGCACACTATATACAATTATCACAATTGTAGCATTAGCTACAATATTCACAGATTCTTACCCCGTAATCATGGCAACTTTAGCTAAATATTTTGACACTACAAAAGCAACCATTCAAAAAAGTTTTAGTGTCGTAGCTTTTACTTCATTAGTAGCAAATATAATTTATCCAATTATTTTTAAGAAAATAGGCATTAAAAATACAATAGCATGCACAAGTTTTATTAGTGTCTTTCTAGGAATAGCATGTGCATTTTCAGATAATTTATATCTTTTTTTAATATGCATGTTTATTCTTTCTTTAACAACAAAAGCCAACACTTCGTCTGGCGTTCCTTTAATTAGAGATTTATCAGATGATCATAAAGAATGCAGTCTTTATATGTCAAAATTGAATTTTTATAGAGCATTCATAGGAATTATTACACCATTAATAGCAGGGTTTTTGACAGAGCATACATCTTGGAAATTTGTTTTTATTATTATCTCCATATATAGCATATTTATTACTATCAAATCATATAATTTAGGTGCTAGATTCAACAAAGAAATTCTAGAAAAACATAATACCTTAGCTATCTACAAAGAAGCTTTAACACACAAAACATTTATATTTTTTACATCTTTAAGAATGCTAATAGCCGCAGGCACATTTGCATATATAGTTGAACTTCCTTTCTTATTGCATAACCTAGATTATTCAATTAGCACTATAGGTATCATCTTTTTTATTATCAATAGCGGCTTTGTATTAGGAACAGTATTAAGTACAAAGTTATTACAAGTGCGCACACCATCGCATTCTGCCACCGTTGGACTAATTCTAATTCTCATTGGCGGAATGACGCCAATTATTGTTAAAGAATTTTTAAACCAGATCTTACTCTCAACATTGATTATTGCCATTTATTGCGCTGGGACACGTATGCTTGATCCCCTAATCACATCACGAGTGTTATTTCTATTTCCAAAAGACTATGCTTCAACTATTTCAGGAATATTTTTTGTATGTAGAGCAATATCAGCAACAGTTTTCACTTACATTCTTTCTCATACAGAATCCGATATAACACTTTACATAGTGTTATTTGCAAGTTCGACTCTTATTCTAACTATGATGTTGTCATATCAGGCATACAACAAAAAACCTACATTTTAAAGATCTACATTACAACGACTTACTCTAGATCTTTCTGCTAATAATATAGATTTAATCTGCGCCAAACTATTATCTATAACATTATTAACCATAACATAATCATATAAATGATGCTTAGATATCTCAAACTCAGCTTCTTTTAATCTTTTCTTGATCTCAGCTTCACTATCTTGAGCCCTACCACGAATCCTCTGCTCTAATACTTCCATAGATGGCGGTAAAATAAAAATACTAGCAGTATTCTGACGTGCATTTTTCATTAACGATACTGCACCTTCCCAATTAACATCATATAAAACATCATGACCGTTATTTAAAATATCAAATGCTTGCTTCTTGGGACTCCCGTAATAATTACCAAAAACGTTTGCTCCCTCAAGTAACATATTATTTTTGAGCATATCATCATATTCAGATTGACTAACAAAGAAATAATCCTTACCCTCAACCTCTCCAATTCTTTTATGACGAGTAGTCACAGACACAGATAAACTAATCATAGGGTCTGAGTCTAGTAATTTTCTTGCTAATGTTGTTTTTCCAGCTCCTGAAGGAGAAGATAAAATTAACATCAGACCTTGACGTGCAATATTCATAATATTTAATAATTTCATTATAACACTACGGAAGATAGCATAGGAAACGTAAAAAATCCATTATTACAAATAAGTTATCTGTAGCGGAGAAATAAAACTATATAAATACTACTAAAAATACTTTATGTAATTAATAGAAATAATATTAGATATATGAAAACAGATAACTTTACTTCTATCAATATTTGGCTTTTTACATGCGCATTGCTAGTGCTAGTTATTACAATTATTGGAGGATACACTAGATTATCTGGTTCAGGATTATCAATTGTGGAGTGGAAGCCATTGATAGGTACTATACCACCACTAAACACCGAAACATGGTTAATAGAGTTCAAAAAATATCAATTATCACCAGAATATCAACTAAAGAACTACGGACTATCTTTACAAGAATTTAAAAAAATCTTTTTAGTAGAATACATCCATAGATTGGTAGGAAGAATTACAGGATTAGTGTTTTTAGTGCCTTTTTTATATTTTATGTTTCAAAGACAAATATTAAAGACATTATCTTTGCAGCTCGGAGGGATTTTTATTTTAGGGTTAACACAAGCATTTATTGGTTGGTATATGGTCAAAAGTGGACTCACAAACCTTCCATATGTGAGCCACTACAGATTAGCACTACATTTAGGCATGGCTATGATTATTTACTCTTATCTTTTATACCTTGCTACACCTACAATACAGGAGCCACATGCATCTCCTACAACCTTACTACATCTGAAATTACTAACTACACTAATTTTTATACAAATAATTTTTGGAGCTTTTGTGTCAGGACTGAAAGCTGGCTTGATTTATAATACCTTTCCCCTAATGAATGGTAAAATCATCCCTGAAGAATTTAGTGTTTTATCCGAGATATCCTTAGATAAGCCAGTATTTGTACAATATCTTCATAGAGTCACTGCCTTTTTTATTTTAATCTATGCAATTCTGATCTACATGACTGCAAAACCAAAAATAAAAAAATTATACCTATTTAAAATCATACCAATATCAATAATTGCCCAGTTCTTTCTAGGTATAGCAACATTGTTATTAATATCACCATGGCAATTAGCACTCCTACATCAACTACTCGCTGTGGTTATACTATCTATTGTTGTTATTGCCACCAAGCGTTATAACTTGAAATAAATTTAAAAACATGAAATTTATAAATTTACTTTGTACTCTATATATATTAACATACCTTAAAAAATTAAAATGGCAGCATAGTGATAAACTATAACCAACTATTTACCAATGCAGTTACAGTTATAAAAAATGAAGGAAGATACAGAAACTTTATAAATGTAGCACGCCAAATTGGTACTCTTCCTCACGCATTAAACATATCTACCAATAAAGAAATCACCATGTGGTGTACAAATGACTACCTTGGAATGTCACAACACCCAAAAGTTTTAAAAGCTTCAATTGATGCAATCATAAAAATGGGTGCAGGCTCTGGTGGAACAAGAAATATTGGAGGCACAAACTCTCCAATTGTTGAACTAGAAAAAGAGATTGCAGAGCTCCATAACAAAGATTCGGCTTTGGTTTTTACCTCAGGGTATATTGCGAATGATGCCTCACTATCAACGCTAGCACGCTTATTACCAAATTGCGTATTTTTTTCCGACGAAGAAAATCACGCTTCAATAATAGAAGGAATTAGAAGAAGTGGCGCAGAAAAATATATTTTTAAACACAATAATGTACAACATTTAGAAGAACTAATATCAAAAGTAGATATAAACAGACCTAAAATCATCGTGTTTGAATCAGCATATTCAATGGACGGGATAATCTCTCCGATGAAAGAAATTTGTAATCTTGCCAAGAAATATAACGCCTTAACATATCTAGATGAGGTACACACTGTTGGCTTATATGGGGAAAAAGGCTCTGGCATGGCAAATAAACTTGGGCTAACTGATGAGATAGATATAATCCAAGGTACTCTAGCAAAAGCTTTCGGAGTAATAGGAGGATACATAGCAGCAAAATCAGAAATTATTGATGCGATTAGAAGCTATGCTTCTGGCTTTATATTTACAACCTCTCTGCCGCCATCAGTAACAAAAGCAGCAATCGCAAGCATACAACATTTAAAAACACATGATCTTGAAAGAAAGAAACTACAAGAACAAGTAAACTATACAAAACAAAAGCTCAGAGAACTAAAAGTGAATATCATTGAAAATGACTCTCACATCATACCTATCTTAATAAATGACCCTGTTAAAGCAGAAAAAGCTTCTCAAAGGCTATTGCAAGAATTTAATATCTATCTACAACACATTAATTATCCAACTGTCAAACGTGGCACAGAAAGACTCAGAATCACACCAACTCCATTTCATACCAACGAAATGACAGACTACTTTATACATGCTTTAAAAATCGTACTTTCAACTCTAGACGTTAAAGAAAGCGCAGCTTAATTTTATATATTAGAATCGCACGATATTGGACAAATAAAAAAGGCAGGGAAAAAACCTGCCTTGTTTAAACTATCAGTCCAATTTCTAATTAGAATGCAAATATTACACCAGCAGCTAATTCATGTGCTTGAACTTTGGATTTTTTAGAAACACCATTAATTTTGTATTTCATCTGTCCAACATTTACAAATTTATATCCTAGATCTAAAGAAATATTATCTTGTATTGTTGTCTTTACACCAAGCCCAGCATTCCATGCAAAACCTGTGCTATTTTTTCTTTTATAAGAAATAGAACCTGAACTAACTGTTAGTGTCTGATCAGCATTCTGTATACTACTCATACCCACACCAACCATACCATATGGCGTAAACATTGTTCCAGTGGGTAAATCAACAAAACCATTTAACATTGCTGTAACCGCATTGTTTTTAGCATGATCTGAACTATCATTTTTATTGACTGTTTTCAAGTTTCTTATTTGAAGATTTAAATCAGATCTTAAATATTCGTTCAATGTATAACCTAAACCAAAACCTACAGCTGCGGTTTTGTTATTTTTAATTTTAATCTCAGCAACACCGGGAATAGATACTTTATTGTCTACTCTCATATCTACACCTAGATCAACTCTGCCATAATAACCTTCAGCAGAGGTTGGTTTATTTGCAGCAGCAAATGCTACTGATGGCACAAGCATTGCAACACATAATAATTTTTTCATATTTTTTACTATAATTTATAAGTTAGAAGTAGAGAGATAATCACACAAATACTTAATAAGTCAAGCGCTGCTTACAAAAAGCCAAAAACAGATTAATAATCTCTATAAAAGAAAAGAATTTTTGTTGTAAAAACACAACTACAAAACAAATAAAAAAAACTAGCCTATTAACAATTAAAAAGAAATAACCATTCCAGCTGCAAGTTCGTGAACTTGTATAGGTTAATACTAGTAGCAACAACAATGAAGCTAATAATACTATATTTTCATATTTTTCTTTTTATTGTAGAGCTAACTCTATAACAAGAATCTTACACAAGAGAGACAAGTCAATATAATCAAATGCACATGGATTCGATTTACTAACCATTACTTATAAATAAAAAAATGTGGCTGCAAAAATACAGCCACAAAAATATATAGAAAAAATTAGATAGCGTTTATTTAGAGTAAAACTCTACCACAAAATGCGGTTCCATTACCACAGGATACGGGATGTCTTCTAACAACGGAATGTTTACAAAACTGCCTTTCATTGCCTTTGGATCAAATGTCAAATAAGGAGGCACCGGCCTTTCCATTTTGTTAACGGCGTCCATGCATATAGGCATTTCCTTTGAAGATTTCTTCAATTCTATAACATCGTTTTGATTAACCAAAAAGCTAGGTATGTTTACTTTTTTACCGTTGACTAAAAGATGACCATGGCTAACAAGCTGTCTTGCAGAAAATATTGTTGGCGCAAGATTCATACGATACACTACAGCGTCCAATCTTCTTTCAAGCAACCCTACAAGATGTTGAGTTGTATCACCTTTTTTCTGTCTTGCTTTTAAGAAAAGGTTTTTAAATTGTTTTTCATTAATATTGTAATAACCTTTAAGCTTTTGTTTAGCTTGAAGCTGATTACCAAAACTTGTTTTTCTACGCTGACCTGTAGCACCATGTTGCCCTGGTGGGTAGTTCTTTTTATTTACAGGATCTTTAGCGCTACCCCATAAGCTTTCGCCTAATCTACGAGAAATTTTATACTTTGATTGGATAATTTTAGTCACAAAACTCTTTCTTATTACTGTTAAAAATATTAGTTGATTTATATAACATTTTTCTAAGTTGTCAATAGATCTATTTATTAATATTGATAAGAAAGTTTCTACCCATATTACGCTTTGTGGTCATACAAACTGCGAAATATCCCAATCAAGGTATTGATTTCATTTTTTGTAAGCAACTCTATTCGGCTAATCAAACTATTTAAATTATGCAACATGATTATTCTTTTTTCTGGCACTTGGTAAAAATTTGAACTTTGTAGCATTGTGTCAAGGCGCAGCAAGAGATTACTTATGTCTCCAAATGAAGCCAACTCAGTGTTGTTATTTTTATACACAACATTTCTATTAAAAGTTTTTGTGACTTCATAACAAATAATGCCAGCTGCCATTCCAAGATTTAAAGATGCAAAATTAGCATTTACCGGTATATGCACTATAGTATTACATATGGACAAAACATCATTTTCAACGCCTGATCTTTCTGGACCAAATACAACGCCTATTTTTTCAATCCCAGATTCAAATTTTCTGTTTATATCCTCTGATAACTCTAATGAATCAATAGCTCTTTGATTAATACTCCTATTTCTAGCAGTAGTAACATAAAGATAGTTCAAATCTTTTATAGCCTCTCTAAAACTATCAAATATTTTAGCATTATCTAAAATGGATACCGCTTTTACAGCAGTAATATTAGCGTTATCGTTCGGCCAACCATCCCGTGGAGTAACTATCCTAAGATCAGAAAGACCAAAGTTCATCATGGATCTTGCAACAAAACCTATATTCTCACCTTTTTGTGGCGATACTAAAACTATCGATATATTATTGTGCATTATTTCTCTTTATACCAGGTTGTAGAACCATCAGCATGATCATCTAAAACCACCCCCATGCCTTTTAATTGATCTCTTATCTGATCTGCTTCTTTCCAATTTCTAGACTCTCTAGCCAAAATCCGCGCCTCTATCAATTCTATTATAAGCGTATCATTAACACTCTTATCCCCTCTAAACCACCGGTCAACTCCAGTATAAAATAAACCTAAAAAACAACCAACACTATATAACCTTGATGCTATATTTTTTTTCTTATTTGCATCATCAGCTTTATAATATTGCCTGACTATTTCATGCATTTCACTGATAGCAGCGGCAGTGTTTAAATCATTTTTTAAAGAGTCTAGGATCTTCGCATCTAACTCCGCAATAGAACCATCATGGTCTGCTATTACTCTATAAAAACTATCTAGAGCCTTTTTTGAATCATCTAATAATTTATTTGTCCAATTTAAAGGCTTACGATAATGCGTTGTAAGAAATACAAAGCGGATGACTTCCCCACTTATCCCTTTTTCTAACAAGTCATAGACAGTAAGAAAATTCCCCAAAGACTTACTCATTTTTTCTCCATCAACCATAAGAAAGCCATTATGCACCCAATATCTTGCATAGGTTGATTTAGGATTACAGGCACAGCTCTGAGCAATTTCATTTGTATGATGAGGAAAGATAAGATCAACTCCCCCTCCGTGCACATCAAAAGAATCACCTAAATATTTTGTACTCATTGCAGAACATTCTATATGCCATCCAGGACGACCTTTACCCCAAGGACTATCAAAAACCGAGGAAACATCATTACTATCTACAACTGGTTTCCATAACACAAAATCATGGTAGTTTCTCTTTTTGTCATTTTTTTCTATTCTAACACCTTCAAACATCTCATCTAGACGCCTTCCACTAAGCTTTGTATAATCAACAAAACTGGATACATCAAAAAAAACATGATCCTCTGATACGTAAGCATGCTTTCTTTCAAGCAATTTATTAATCATTTCTATTATCTCACCAATATGCTCAGTAGCTCTTGGTTCAATATTGGGACTTATACAGTTTAAATGCCCCATATCTTCTAGAAACTGTTTTTCAACTACACTTGTCAATTCTTGAATAGAGATGCCCATTTCTTTAGCACGATGATTTATCTTATCATCAACATCCGTGATATTTCGTACATACGTTACGCTATCTATACCGTAACATTTTCTGAATAATCTAAATAACATATCATATACAACCACAGATCTTGCATTTCCTATATGAGACCTATCATAAACTGTAGGACCACACACATACATTCCGACTTTCCCTTCATTTAAAGGTATAAAATTTTCTTCTATTTTAGATAAACTATTAAATAATTTTATGGTCATGGTATACTATTGCTGAAACATCTATCAGTAAGTAAAATATGATTTTTAGAAAAACTTATCAATCGTTAAAATCAATTATTCTACACTTATTCAAAAAAGTAACCTCTCCTTATATGGTTATCTCTATAAGTATGGCTCTAACGGTACTCCTTTTACTCGCAGTATTCGCTTGGACAGAATACAAAACAAACAAAGAAAACATCACGTTAAAATTAAACTCGGAGGCTAAAAGAATAAGTCGTAATTTTAACGACATCATAGATCACACATCTTTCATAATGAAAGTTATGGCAATGCAAATTCAATCTAACCATAAAGATGTCAAACATATAAGCGATATTTTATATAAATATTCAATGAATCAGAAGTTACATTCTTCAATCTCTTCATCTGTATTTGCATGGCTGAATGCAGATAACATAAAAGTTGTAGACAGTGTTTCTGGAAACTCTATAACTCCAACAAACTTATCTAATCGTGAATATATCAAAAGCGCACGAAATTCGCCAAACATCTTACATCTCTATACCCCTACTTTTGGATTTATTAGCCAAAGATATACAATCCCCGCTATATTAGGTATAACTCATAATCAAAACTATATTGGTGCAATAACCGTTGGCTTTGACTTGGTAAACCTGAGTGCCATACTCAGCGACTCGATAAACGATCACAAAATATACTTTGCTTTATTAGATAAAAATCTAGACATTGTTCTTCAATCACAAAACAATTTTACACCTAATAAAACACGTCCCATCAGCTCTCAAGATTTACAAGATTTTATTGAAAGTCGAAACATTACAATAGATAATTTAACCACCATATCTGATATCGACCTTCTTTTCACTGGACAAAACCACTATCTATACAAGATTCCCAATCATCAATTTGTTATCTATCTCAGATACGATGATAATCTCGTAACACAAAACTTCTGGCAAGACATCACATATAGAGTAATAGAAGTAGTGTGCATTGCTCTAATTGCTTCAATCTTGCTTACAATCACATATAGAAGAGAAAAACAATTGAGAACAAAAGCCGAACAAGCAACAGAACTAGCGATAAAAGCATCAAAAGCTAAAACTGATTTTTTAGCATACACCGCACATGAACTTCGGTCTCCTCTGAGTTTTATTATCTCATCTTCTGAATTAATGACTAAACAAGCGTTTGGTACGCTTAATGATAAATACATGTCATATATGAAAAACATAAATCAGAACAGCAAAGATCTTTTAGACTTTATTGATGATTTGATCGATTCAATGAAATTAGAATATGTTGATTTCTCAATAAAAGAAGAAGAAGTAAACATCGAAAATCTATTAAGACGATCGATTAAAACAAATAATGCTATGTATGATAACAAAATATTCATTGAGACAAAATTCAGTTCATCAACTGTACTACTCCAATCGGATCCAAAACGACTATTACAAATATTTAATAATATTATTAGCAATGCAATCAAATACTCTCCGCCACAGACAACTTTAACAATTTCATCTACCACTTCAAGCAAAGGTCTACATATTGCTTTTAGCGATCAAGGACATGGCATGAATCAAAAAGAAATTGAAGACTCCATAAACAAACTAAAATTTACTACAAATGCCAAACAAGAAAAAGATTCTAAATCTGACTCTATAGGACTTGGACTACCATTAATAAAACATCTTTTATCTTTAATGAAAGGGACCCTAGAAATTGAAAGCCACATTGGCAAAGGAACAAAAATAACTATTTCTTTTGCTAAAGAAAAGGTTATACATAAAAATAATTCGAAAAATTAACCGCGAATGGAAATATTAAAAAACACCAAAAATTTCCCTTATATAATGTTAATAGCCGTATATTTAACTGCAGCTATTGGATTGTTACTTATGCATGGAATAAGCACTCCTACAAAGCCACTATTTCATAAACAAATGATACATTTATGCATTGCTTCCGTTCTTTTATTTGGAGCAGCATTAATAAATATAAGGCACATATTTCATATATCATTTGCTATATATGCTGTATCTCTCATATTACTAATTAGCGTTACTATTGTTGGCCATACAGCAATGGGAGCAACACGATGGCTTAATCTTGGTATAGTCAAAATTCAACCATCAGAATTGGTAAAAATAGGCATCACCATGGCACTTGCTGCATATTTTCATACTATACAATATCAAAATATCGCAAAACCAACAACTTTATTAATACCGCTAGCTATAATACTCATCCCCTTAATTATTGTTATAAAACAGCCAGATCTTGGTACGGCACTAACAATATCTGCTCTATCAGCAATCATTCTATTTTTAGCAGGAGTAAAAATCTGGAAGTTTGTTGTGTCTATTACAACTCTTGTGATATCTATGCCTATAATCTGGCACTATTTATATGACTATCAAAAACAAAGAATCTTAACTTTTATATATCCAGAACATGATTCGCTTGGTGCTGGATACAACATCACACAATCCAAAATTGCCATCGGCTCTGGTGGTTTTTTTGGTAAAGGATACTTAGAAGGAAGTCAGACACAACTCAATTTTCTACCAGAATATCAAACAGATTTTGTGTTTTCTTTATTTGCTGAAGAATTTGGGTTTTTTGGGTCAATAATTTTGCTCTTATTATTCTTTACCATCATTCTTTCTGGAATCAACATTGCCATACACTGCAAACACACTTTTGGGAAATTACTTACTTACGGACTGGTTTCTATACTATCTCTTCACATATTTATAAATATAGGGATGGTTAGTGGATTACTACCGGTTGTAGGCATCCCCTTACCTCTAATATCATACGGTGGCAGCTCTCTTACTACTACTTTCATTGCAGTTGGTTTAATGATCAATATAAAAATTAATAGCCATAGCCGTCTTGCTCATTGATAACTCAATTTAAAAATAACTTTTGATACCAACTATTATTAAATAATTTTTTTGATTTTTCTAAACTTCTTGGTAGGGACGCAAGTTTATACTGCGTATCAAAAGCATTACCATATGTTTTCTCTATAGGCATAACTTGGTTACTTAAACCATAATATATGGATACTACTATCGCAGTAACGACCGCAAGAGGGTCAGCATCAGAACTTGGCACTCTATGCTCTATTCTCCTCACATCATGCATCCTATCAATTATTCTTATGGCTGCCGTTCGATTATTATTACCCCATGAAATTTTCGTTGGTGTAAACATCGACTTTTTATATCTACGATAGCATTCTTTATGTGGCGCAAAAAAAATCATTGATTCTCTTATTGAACCTAATAACCCTCCAACACTAAATAATAAAAAAACAGACTCTTTCCCATCGTATAAGTCAAAAACATTATAACCACTACGATTCATAAAATTAACATGTATGTGTAAACTACTGCCTGGCATTTGAGCAAAAGGCCTAGCTGCAAAATCTATGCATATTTTTTTCTTTTTTGCAAATGACAACAGGTGCGCTTTTGATTTTTCAATACATTTTATAAAACTATTAATATCGTTAAACCTAGGCGTTCTTATCTCAAATTGATTCTCACCTTTTTCTTCTACAATCTGCACATTATTACAAGGAGTATATCTTTCTAGAGTTTCTGGAGAAGAACAATAAAACTCCAACTCTCCTCCAACCATAGGAGTCAAACCATACTCTTCGTGGATCTTTTTACAATAAAACAATAGAGTTTTTCTTAAATTCATTTATAATAAAATAAGATTAGCTTATATGTCGAATTATATCATGAAATATAGCAAACAATACCAAGGATATGCTCCAAAAGAGTTTTTTTACGGTTTTATAGGAAAAAACTTGCCAATAAAAAATCATTGGTATTCAAAGCCAGAAGATTTAGAACAAAATAAAAAGATATTATCAGAAGAAATTGGCATCTCACGGGACTCTTTCTGCTTTTTGGAACAGATACACAGCAACAAATGTTTTGTTATCCAAACAAAAGAATCTATATCAATAAAAAATCAAGGAGATGCATTAGCAACACACTTAAAAAATGTTGCATTAATAGTTCTCACGGCTGACTGCGTCCCAGTTCTCTTTTTTGACTCGAAGCAAAAAAACGTAGCAATTGCCCATGCTGGTTGGAAAGGAGCTATAAGCGGAGTAATAGAAAACACCATAGAAACAATGATTAGCCTAGGTTCTGCAGCACAAGATATAGATGTAGTTATTGGACCTTGTATCCAACAAGAAAGCTACGAAGTAAGCGCAGATTTTTATAAAGATTTTATATCTACAAACCCAATATATAAAAACTTTTTTATACCTTCAGTCAAACCAGAACATTTTATGTTTGATCTTCCAGGTTTTGTTATAAATATTTTAAAAATAAATCATATCGAGAAAATATCATATTTAGGAGAAAACACCTATAATAGCAAAAACTGGTTTAGTTATAGAGAAGATACGCATATGAATCAAAAAGTAAGAAGTGGCCATATATTATCGTTTATAGGAATAAAATAACAAATGATAAATTTAAATTTTCTTCTTAAAAATAATAAATTTTTTATTTATACATTGGCATTTATTTTTCTAGTCTCTATATCAGCCACAGCATTTTTAGTACATAACTCTCCTCCAGATTACCAACAAGGCCATTTTATAAAAATCATGTATGTACACGTACCTTCTGCGTGGATGTCGCTAGGGATCTATTCCCTTATAGGAATCTTTAGCTTTTTTTCTTTAATATGGAAAAACCCAATATTAGATCTTATAGCAAGAAAAGCAGCATTACCTGGCGCAACTTTTTCACTTATCACGCTTACCACAGGTTCACTATGGGGAGCGCCTATTTGGGGAACATGGTGGGTTTGGGATGCCAGGCTCACATCAATGTTAATTTTATTTTTCTTCTACATCTCTTACATTGCTTTATGCCTGAGTATAAAAGACGAAATAATCAAAAGCAAAGCACCTGCGGTACTAGCAATTATTGGCCTTATTAACATTCCTATAGTAAAATTCTCTGTCAACCTCTGGACTACATTACATCAACCAAGTTCTTTCATAAGATCTAAGGGCATTTCCATAGACTCACAAATCCTAAAACCACTTATAGGAATGTTCATAACGTGCTCGTTATTTTTTATACTCTTAATGATAATTAGAGTGCAAACAGATATTATCCGAAAAAAAATATTGCGCTTTCAATATAAATCGGTTAGTTAAATATTAATTATTGCCTGGAGAATAAAAAATGACTTTTGTTGTAACAGAAAAATGCATAAAATGTAAATATACTGACTGCGTAGAAGTATGTCCTGTGGACTGTTTTTATGAGGGAGAAAATATGTTGGTAATCAACCCAGATGAATGTATAGATTGCGGACTATGTGAACCTGAATGCCCTATAGAAGCAATTCAGCCAGAAGCAGAACACTTGATAGAGATGATTGAAACAAACAGAGAATATTCTCAAAAATGGCCAAAGATTACAACAAAAAAACAACCAATGCCGGAAGCAGATGAGTTCAAGAACATGCAAAAAAAGTTTAAGAATCACTTTAGTTCAGAGCCTGGTCAGGACTTTTAATTCTGCCAAAAACACATTTTACAAATATTTTTTTATTTCACTCATACTCTTCTCTAAGCAGGCTTATGCTTTAGACATACTAAGCGATACCGAAACAGAAAGCGTTGTAAGAAAGCTTATTACACCAATACTGAAAGTAGCAAATATTACCCCTACAACACTAAATATTTACATTATCCTTGATCGCAATGTTAATGCTTTTGTGATTGGGGGGAACAATCTATTTATCAACACAGGATTAATTGCCACATTTAACAACCCAGATGTCTTAAAAGGTGTAGTAGCGCACGAATTAGGACACGTTACTGGTGGACACGTAGCCATGAGACAAGCTGAAATACAAAACTTAATGTCACAATCTATATTGATTAACCTCCTTGGTGCCGCAGCTATACTTGGAGGAGCAGGAGAAGCTGGATCAGCTCTTATTTCTGGTGGACTACACGCAGCACAAGGAAATTATTTAAGCTTCTCAAGATTTCAAGAAACAGCAGCAGATACCACGGCAATAAAATATTTGCATGATTCTCATAATACCGTGAAGGGCTTAATACAAGTATTTGAACACTTTGAACAAGAAACTAGAAGAATGAGAGAGCATATAAACCCATATATGCAAACCCATCCACTGAGCAATGAAAGGCTTACTATTACAAGACAATCTTTAATAAAAGAGGATTCTAGTTTTAAATCTAGCGAAGACGAAAAAAAAGAATACTCACAAATAGTAGCCAAATTAAGAGGCTTTACATTTCCTCTAAATCAATTATCAATAAACAATCAAAAAGATTTACCTCCACCTGCACTACTATATGAGGAATCTATAATTTTATATAGAAATGCTAAGTTTGCCCAGGCAATCACTATCCTTAATGACTTAATAAAACAAGATCCTAGTAACGGCTATTTATACGAGTTAAAAGGTCAGTTTCTTTTTGAATCAGGACATGTACAACAAGCCATAGAGTCATACAAACAAGCTATCAATCTTTTACCTAACAAACCGCTGTTGCTAGCAGAATACGCAGTGGTTCTAGTAAACTCCTCTAATGAAGCAAAAGGATCGTCAAAAAATATAATACTTGAAGAATCTATAGTAATTCTCAATAAAGTTCTAAATTCTAGACTAAACAACAATCCCTACGTTTACAGGCAGCTAGCAATAGCATATGGAAAATTAGGTAAATTAAATTACAGCAATCTAATGCTTGCAGAAGAAGCCTGTCTTCTTCTTAAATTCAATGATGCTAAGAAATTTATAGAGTTAGCCAAAAAATATAATCACAATGATGAGTATGTCAAACTACGAATAGACGATATATTAAAAACTTTACCTACAAATTAAAAACTAGATAAAAAAAGATATTTTTATTGAAATCTATGAACATAAAAGTATACCATACCAAAATAATATAAAGTTTATATTTATACCTGGACAACAATTATCTTGTTATTTAGTATATATAAAAAGATTGAATGAGGGAGATTACAATGGCAAAAGATTTTAACAATCAAAATAAAGATCAAAATACAAATTCTCAAATGGATGGTCAAGAACAATACTCAGATCAATCTGGAGAGGCACAGCAACAATATGACAGCAACAGTATTCCTGAACCTCAAAAAAAGTCAGGCATAGGTTTCTTAATATTTGTGGTAGTTGTTGCTCTGGTAGTGGCAGTAGGATTCAAAGATAATGTTCTTGGCATGATTGAAAAGTTTAGAAACCCTAGTACCAAGCATCCTGAAATAACTAAGCCAGTAGAGAGTGAGCCAGCTCCAACAATCACCGAAACTCGCGCTTCAACAACTGCACCATCAGAAGCTGTAACAACTATCACTCCAACAATTACACCAGCTGACAAACAAGAAATTGAAAATATTATTAAAGAATATATACAGAAAAATCCAAATGTAATTCTAGAGTCTTTAAAAAGCATGGAACAACAAATGGTACAAGAACGCTCTGTCAAAGCACAAAGTTATATTAAAAATAATATAAGCTCTATTACGACAAACAAACCTTATCTAGGTAATCAAAATGGTACTGTTGTAATTACAAAATTCTTTGATTATAAATGCGGATATTGCAAGAAGGCACATTCTGCAATAGACACGCTTGTTAAGAGCAATCCAAGTTTAAAAGTCGTTTTGATTGAATTACCAATTATGGGTCAACAATCATTAGTTGCCACTCAAGCATCTTTAGCAGTTTTTAATATAGCACCTACAAAATTTGCTAAGTTTAACAATGATCTTATGAACACTCCTAACATCGATGAAAATACCATCAAAGCTCTTGCAACACAAAATAACATTAATGTTCAAAGTTTAATGGCAGGAATGAAATCTCCCCAAGTCGAGCAGGAAATAAACAGCAACATGTCTATAGCACGCGAGGTTGGTCTACAAGGAGTACCAGCATTTATTATCGGTGATGAGTTTATTCCAGGTTTTATAGATTATGACACTTTAAAAACAAAGGTAGAAAAGTTACAAAAGCAATATCAAAGACCGTAAAATCCTCTTGACTATTTAGATATTAAGATTAATATGCTCAAGTAATAAAAAAATGTAGAGAAGTCATTATGTCCAGAAAGTGTGATGTAGCAAATGTTAAAGTAGCGAGCGGAAATAAAGTATCACATTCCAATCGAAAAACAAAACGCAAGTTTAACCCAAATCTTCATGCTGTAACGCTTTTAAGCGACACCTTAAAGCAAAAGATAAGATTAAGAGTGGCTGTAAGAACATTGAAAACTATTGAATTTAAAGGTGGATTAGATAATTTTCTATTATCTCAGTCAGCTAGAAAATTAACAGAAAAAGCACTGAATCTAAAAAACAAAATAAAAAAGAAATTAGTCGCTTTAGAGACATCCCAGGAGAACGCATAATGAAACAAGATATTCATCCGAAAACTCATAAAATTACTGTAGAACTTCCTGGTGGAGAACAATTTGAAACAATTTCTACATTTAGAGGTGATAGATTAGTTGTTGACGTTGATTATCGTAAACACCCAGCATGGACTAAAAAAGGTGTGGCACAAGTAAGCACAACTAATGCTAAAGTAAGCAAATTTAATAAGAAGTTTGGTAACCTTAGTTTTGCTACTTCTAACTCTTAAATAAACCCGATATGATCCGTTTAGGATATGATTTCTTTAACAGAGATACCTGTACTGTAGCCAAGGAGTTGTTAGGGCAAAAGCTTTTTTGTAATAACAAAACTGGCATTATCATAGAAACAGAAGCATATATTGGCGAAAATGACCCAGCATGCCACGCTTCAAGAGGACGTACCCCGAGAACGGAAGTAATGTACGGTAAGGCAGGTATAACCTACGTTTACTTAATCTATGGAATGTATCATTGTTTAAATATCGTAACAGAAAACCAAGGTTTTCCAGCAGCTATCCTCATTCGTGGTGTTGTATCAGAAGACAACCAATTGCATGATGGTCCTGGTAAACTATGTAAATATTTTGATATCAACATTGCACATAATATCACGGATATTACAGAATCATCTGATTTATATATTGAACAAATTACAAAAAAAGACAAAATAAAGTTTTCGTCATCCCCAAGAATCGGCATAAGCAAAGGTAAAGACAAATTGTGGCGATATATCCTGGACACGTCAACATTACTATCTTAATATTTTTGTTACATCAAAATCACACATACTAATTATAACAATCTTTAATAAAACTCTTTCTATCCCTGCATAGAATCATCTTGGAAAAACAATTACAATTCTTACTAATGACTTATCTTAAAGCTTAGGGGAAAAATGCGCGCAGCTTTCACAATATCTATATGTTCTATCTTAGCTCTTTCATCTATCTCGATAATAAATACAGCTCAAGCAAAACATAAAGAACGCTATGATTACCAAAATTCTGCATCCAAAGTTCTACACAGAACGTATATTGGCGTAAAAGGCGGAGTATCAGTTCCTGTTGCTTTTTCTTTACACCAAATAAAAGATCTAAATTCATCAGCAGTTTACGGCGGCCTTGCAGGTTATCGCTTTAACAAATGGTTTAGATCTGACGTAGAAATTAATCACAGACATGAAAGTGCTGCACGCAGAGATTCAGTAGTCGGTAATAACATTATACCCCATACCAGCACAATAACCAGCACTCTATTTATGTTAAATGGGTACTTTATGTTACCGCAAATGTATGCGCAACCATTTATGACAGCTGGAGTTGGTGTAGCCTCAAACAAAGTTGGTGATTACAAAATAAGTAACACTGTACAATGGTCCGGAGATAAAAAAACTGCGTTTGCATATCAAGCTGGCGCTGGTTTAACTTTCTCACATGAAAATATAGATGTTGATGGCACCGTACAATATGTAAACAGAGGTGAAGGTCAAACAAAAGCCAATACAACTTCAGGACCACGAAAAGTGACAATAAAAGACTTTGTCTTTTCAATGTCCTTACGATACAATCTTTAATTCTTAAGAAAAATGGCATCTGCTAATGACATCGTATATCTAAAAGCAAGTATAAGCAAATACGTCCCAGATGGACTTGGTACAGGCGATTATTTACAAAGAGTGTTCTTAGATCAATATGGCATTTCAATTACCACCAATCAAAAACTTACTGCAATGTCTGCAGTCATCCAAAACTCTTTTGATGCTTTTAGAAAATCGGGAGATTTTCCCATACTAGGAGATGATCCAGATATTTTAACACTCTTTACACCAGCTGGCTCCACACAACTAGGACGATTAAATGAACAAGATCCGGTACTAAGCCAATACGCAATACCAGGCAGCACCAGCTTTAGTATTGTCTCTTTAGCCAATGCAGTTGGTAACATAAGTAGCACCTTTGATACAGGAAATCCAAGTGTAGTGCCAACGAGCTTAACACAAGTTATTGGTAATATAGCTGATATCAGACTAGCTGGAACAGAACCAACAACAGTAACTTCAAATTCTTTAGTTGATAAAATTGGTAAGATACCCATAAATTCTGGTATGGAACGCACTTCAATTATAGAAGCACTAAATTATGTTTATACTCATAAAACACCTTTACTATTCTCATTCTGCACTGCGCAAGGAGATACTCGTCTGGATCCACCATATACTACATCAAGCCCATCAGATCAAAGTGTACTAATTGCACAACAAGATTATCACGCAAATATGCAAGGTTTACTACAATTAGATCAAATAGCAGGTAGCATTACTAGACTTGTTGATGATCTATTCACTTGTATAAAGCTAGTAGCAATAATTGCTAAAGGAAAATCTGGAGCATATACAGTAACTAACAGCGGAACACCATATACAAGCAAAACCGACTGTACAACCACTGTGGCATCCACCATAATAGGATATGTTACCGGAACAGATTTTAATACCGGAATAACAGACCCTGATATTTTACCAATTGTTGTTGGAGAAATTTGCGCTCAGTATGATAGCTAAAACGCAAGAAATTCTTTAATTAAATTACTTAATATTTTATTTTGATCTTCGGATTTTAAATCTCCATTCTGATTAAAACCGTTATAGGCATCAGAAAGAAAAAAACTCTTTGGATATACCACAGCACCACATGATTCAAAAGGAGCTCTATTATGTATAAAACCTCTCATACCGCCAAAACCTGATGGCGAAGCCGAAATAAGTAAAATTTTCTTATTTGCCCAAGGCATAGGTCTCACTCTCGAAACCCAATCAAAAAAATTCTTAAATACTCCCGGCATCATGCTATTATACTCTGGTAGCGCAAAAATCATATGTGTTGAATGTTGCATTTCTTTTACAAAAAGATTTATTTCTGTAGGTATTCCCTTAGATTCTTCATCATCAGCATTATATAATGAGCAATTGTAATCGTTAAGAAAGCAAATCTTGTAGCTATCTTTTGCTAAAGATTGCGCAGCTATATTTATCAACTTTTTGTTTGCTGATTCTTTTCTTAAAGAGCCAGCCATCATTATTACTTTTTTCATACCCATCGTAGTAAACTTCCTTAGAAATACTTTAAGTCGCTAAGAGAAAAAATACAACAAAAATTCATTTGACTTTTTTTAAAAAAACCATTATAAAGTTACAGAATAATTAATATAAAAAAACATATGCATAAAAAAACCATTGCCACATTATTAACTATATCAATCCTATCCTTAACTGCATGCGGAGGAAAAAATGCTTCTCCAGTAATGATTATGCAGTATGGAGATGATGCAAAATCATGTAAGCAGCTTAACTATGAAATGACTCATATACAAGGGGAAATACAAGCTATTCTACCAAAAACTGATCACACAGCAAAGAATGTAGCACTTGGAGTCGCAGGCGCATTCTTTTTAGTCCCTTGGTTCTTTATGGATTTCAAAAATGGCGAACAACAAGAATATGATGCATTACGCCATCGTTACAATCATTTATCCTCAATCGCGTTACAAAAAGACTGTCACCTAAAAACCAAAAACTACCCTACAAGCGCTGAAATTATAGCAGAAGTAGAAAAAGCAAAAAAGAAAGAAGAAGAGCAAAATAAAACCAACAAAAACTCTTAAGTCTTTACTTCAAATACTGCTAATATAAAGGCATATTCTTTGGCAACTTCTCTTATACGCTCAAAACGTTTGGAGTTGCCACCATGCCCGACTGACATATTAGTTTCAAGAAGCAATGTATTATTATCAGTTTTCATCTCACGTAACTTTGCTACCCATTTCGCTGGCTCCCAGTATGTAACCCTAGGATCATTCAGTCCCGCCTGAACATACATATGCGGATACTGCTGTTTCTGAACATTATCATAAGGAGAATAGGATTTTATATACTCAAAGTATTCTTTATCTTGTGGATTACCCCATTCTTTAAATTCTCCAGGAGTAAGAGGCAAAGAATCATCTAACATCGTATTTAATACATCAACAAAAGGGACGTCAGCAATAACCGCTTTAAATAGCCCAGGATTAGTATTTACCACATTACCAACAAGCATCCCACCGGCACTTCTGCCTACTATAACTATATTACCATTTGAAGTATACTTTGCTTCTATGAGATACTTGGCTACATCAACAAAATCTTCAAAAGTTTTGTTCTTGTTTAGAAACTTTGCTTCTTCATACCATTCAAAACCAAGATCATCACCACCACGAATATGGGCAACAGCAAAAACAAACCCTCGATCTAAAAGCGAAATTACACTCGTACTAAAATTAGGTGCAACTGAAACACCATAAGAACCATAGCCATATAGGTATAAGGGATTAGAACCATCTTTCTTCAGCAAAGATTTCTTATAAACAACAGATATCGGAACCTTTGTTCTACCATCACGTGATAATGCCCATACTCTCTCGCTATTGTAATCCTCAGAGTTATAACCAGAAGGAATTTCTTGTGTCTTCAAAGTTACCATTGTTCCTGTCTTAAAATCTCGTTTAAAACACGTTGCTGGAGAAGTCATCGAACTATAATGGATATAAAGGCCGCTATCATCTTTTTCTGAATCTATAACAGATGCTACATATGTTGGATCAGGGAATGTTATCTCTTCACGGTGTTGTAGATTATTATAGTTATAAATATAAATTTTATCTAAACCTTTTTCTCTGGTTTCAATGACGAAATGATTGTCATATAAAGAAAAATCCGTTAGATAAACATCTTTACTATAAGGTACTAATTCTTCGTAATTTTTATCCCCCACCTTGTTATCGGCTAGTTTTACTAACCTAAAATTCTTACCTTTATCGTTAGTTTGGATAAAAAAGGCATTGTTTATATGATCAACACCACATAAATGATCTTCTTTTCTTTTAATTAATAGATTCTTTCTATGCTGATTATCTAGAGAATTAATATACCAAACCTCATCACTAGTACTGCTTGAAACATCAATAATAATATATTGATAATCGCTAGTTTTGGATACCCCAACTCTAAATGTTTTATCTTGCTCTTCGTAGATCAGCTCATCTTCTTTTTGAGATGTACCTAATTTATGGTAAAATAATTTATTTGGACGCCAATGCTCATCAACTTTAGTATAATAAAACCCTTGACCGTTTTCCTGCCACACAACATTACCTATTGTGTCTTCCACCACATCTTTTAATATCTGATTAGAATCTAAGTTCTTTATATTAATTGTATAACGTTCATCACCCTCAACATCTGTTGAGTAAGCCATGATATTTTCTTGAGGACTAATAGAAATTGTTCCAAGTCTAAAATATTTTTGTCCTTTAGACAGAGAGTTTTCATCTAAAATAACCTCCCCTTTACCTTTTTCCTTCTTACTTCTCAGATGCACAACATAATTAGATTTTGCTGTGGTTTTGCTAAAATAGAAAAAATTACGATACTTGATAGGAATAGATTTATCAGATAACTTTATTCTACCTTTTAACTCAGTAAAAATATCATTTATTGATCGCTTTAGCGGCTTAAAAAAAGCATTGCAATAAAGATTTTCTTTTTTTAGATATGACAAAATATCTTTATCTTTAACATTAGGCCAATTTTTATCACGCAACCATTGGTAACTATCTCCAACTTCCTGATCATGTATTTTATAAGAAAAATGTTTTTGCTTAGCTCGCGGAGCGGAGTGTTTGTTCATAGACTTCAACAATTAAATTCTTGTTTAATATACATTAGTTTTATCAAGAACAAAATTAAAATTTATATACCAAATTTAATAAAAATTCTCTACTAGTAACATTTTGAATAGATTGATTGTTACTCACTCCTACAGAACCCAAATTTACATATTTACAATTAAAATCAAGCAATAGTTTGTTTGTAATTTTTATAAAAACACCAGCACCAATATCATAAAGCATTGAATTATTATTGCCATCAATCATTTGATTTGTAGGTCTAGAAGTATTATAACTGGCACCGACACCACCCATCAAATATGGCACTACTCTTTGAGAACTATTTCTTTTTAAATACACATTAAAGAATAAAGAATGCATTTTTATATTATGGGTCAAACCATTAGCTTGAGATCGGTGTTTATGCGCATTACGTAATAATACCTCCGTAGACAAGGATTTCAAATCTTTGCCAAAAGCAATGCTGTAAACTCCATCTTTGTTTGAATGGACATTGCTATTAGATTTGATACTAAATAAGTCAAAAGAGGTTGTTCTTATATACCTGAGATTATTGAACCACTCTCTCACAACAGTTCCTTGAGCAGGCATACATAAGAAGATGCATAATCCTATAGAAGAAAAATATCTCAGTAAAACCTTAAACATTATCTTATTTCATACTCATTACTAGTCAATAGTAACTGGTGTTTGTTAAGAAATGGTTAAAACGATGCTAATTTCGTCCTTGTTTCCGAAGAAACATCAAGGAAATCAATGCGCACAAAGAGAAAAACATCAATATAGTGTAAATAGCTGAAAATGACTTTAAATGTTTCCACACCAACAAACTCAAAGGTGCGGTGAATCCTCCAAGTTGATAGCCTATAGAGAAAAATAACGAAATAAGCGAATAACGTTCCTTTGTATGAAATAATTGTTGTATCCAAGCATTAAATGGTCCAATAAACCACGCCATTAAAATGGCGAAACCAAGTTTCATTAGAATAATATTCTCAAGTTTATTTGTTTCTAACAATGAAATTAATGGATATGATAGAATTAAAATCCCTATAATAGAATATTGCATAGATTGATTTAGCCCTATTCTATCAGCTAACTTACCAAAAACAGGATACAGCAGCATTGATATCACCGTTGTTATAGTATTAATTAGCATAATAGTTGATAAAGAAAATGAAGTGGCAATTGGAAGCAAGGAATTCATTAAGATTGTTGGCATAATACATAATGCTCCAAATAATCCAGATACAGAAATAGCCACTAGAGCTCTTTTATAATTAGCAATGTTTTCTAGATCAGACCTAGGAATGCTTTGCTTCTGATTCTTAATAAAATCTGGCGTCTCATATATCAATTTTCTCATATATAATCCCAAGAAACCAGCGATAAACCCTATAAAATATGGAATGCGCCAATATTTCTCAGGTAAATATGAAATTGTTGTAGCAACAGTAGTAGCAAATAAGATACCAACCACTGTATACATTGAATACAAACCACTCACATAACCTTGCCTAGATGTATCGCTATGCTCTAAAGAAAAGATAGCCGCACCATTATACTCACCAGCAAGGAAAAACCCTTGTAAACTACGGAAAATTACAAAAGATATAGGGGCAAGATAACCTATTGACTGATAATCTGGTAATGCACCTATCATACCCGTAACTGCTGCCATCCCTCCAATACTTATTAGCAACGCTCTTTTTCTACCATAAATATCTCCAATCCTTCCTATAACTACCGCACCTATCGGCCTCACAATAATACTAATTGGGGTCATAACAAAAGTTAAGATCAGCGCATCAAGCTTATCAACACCAGGTAAAAAAATAGAAATGAGTAAAGGTGCCATTAACCCATATAATGACATATCGTAATACTCTAGTGCTGTACCAATCATGGCAGCAGCCACAGATCTATTACTACGTTTCTTTTGTGCCATCTTTGATCTAACTCTATTATTTACTACAGTTTTGATATGTATGCTCAAACTGAGAATAATTTTTTTATAGGAGTGGCGGGAGTGACCGGACTCGAACCGGCGACCTCCTGCGTGACAGGCAGGCGCTCTAACCAAGCTGAGCTACACCCCCTATAAATTAGAACTTTTATTCTCTTGTATAGGATTTCTCAAAATAAGTAAAGCACTTATAAAAAAAATATATACAATTATAAAATAATTAGAAAAAACAGAGAAAAAATATAACTTTTATTTTCAACGGTGCTATGATAGCTTGTAATTTTTAAAGATAAAGCATTGAATCATGTACTTTTTTTCACTTTTTTTTATGATTTTCATAATTCTCAAGCAAGAAATCTCTACCGTTGCCATACTAGAGAGTCTTGTATTTGCAACCCTCACTTTCCTAATTAACAAACAATATATCACTAGACAGAATCTATCTCAGACAAGAAATTTTCGCGTGACAAAAATATTTGTATTGTCATTAAGAGTCATGAAAGACATACTCATATCTTCATGGAACGTTTCAACATTAGTTTTATCAAAAAAAAACTTAATGAATATTTCACCTGTAATAAAAAAAATCACTATAAAATCCCTTACAAAGACACAAGCAGTAATCTTAGCCAATTATATTACTTCAACACCAGGTACAATAAGTTTTGATGTATCTACCGAAGAAATATACATCCACGCTTTAAAAGAAGAATACATTAAAGATATCAAGAACTCTGGACTAATTAACTATATAGAAAAAATATAAATTTATGATTTATTGCACAACATTATTTATTATCTTAGCAATGCTAATAATGTTATTAAACTTCTTTAGAACTAAGAACTTCTTAAGCAAAATTGTATGCTTAAACAGCATAGTCTCTTATATAGTAATCCTGACGGCATTCTTAGCAGTTGTAAAAAAGTACCCCTACTATCTTGATCTATCTATAGTGTACGCCTTACTCGGGGGGGTGACTTCTATAGGGTTTTTAAAATATTGCATTTCAACAAACCAAAAATAAAATGGAATACTTAGGAATAGCATTAATTATTATCGGAGGAATATTTTGTGCAGTTGGTGCATTTGGTTTTTATAGAATGCCAGACTTATATACAAAAATGCATGCCTCTGGAATAAGCGATTCCTGCGGATGTATGATTTCTATTGTAGGCATTATTTGCCTCACCGGCTTTGATAAAATAGCACTAAAATTACTGTTTCTTTTATGTGTATTACTTGTTATGAATGCTACATCTACTAATATCTTAACAAGAGCGGCTGCAGTTACCAACAACAAACCTATACTTGGCAAATTAAAAAAGAAAGTAGAGAATGATTAGTCTTTATAGCGAAATATTCACTCTAACACTTATATTGATTCTGGGGATATATTGCATTGTTTCCCAAAAGCTTCTTGTCTCAATTCTTTCTCTTTCTCTAATTAGTTTATTCTCTGCGTTCTTTTATCTAATAATAGGCGCACCAGATGTTGCGTTAACAGAAGCATCTGTAGGTGCTACTGTTAGCACTTGCATTATCTTAGCAGCGCTAGAAAAATACGGTTATATTATTGAAGAAAATCTCAGCACTCATGCCAAATTAGCCCCTTTATTTTTTTGCATTACCTTATTTATAACCTTGTGCTACTTTGTGACATACCTACCTATTTATGGAGATATATATTCAGCAGCTAATCAAGGTGTTGCCCTTGAATACAAACAGCACATTTTAGATGATACAAAAGTTGGTTCGTTAGTAACTGGAATACTAGCCAGTTATAGAGGCTTTGATACTTTAGGAGAAACATTTGTAATTCTTACGTCTGGAATAGCTGTTAGTGCAATATTAAAAGGTACAAATGAATAACAACCCCAAGCGCAAATTATTAAATAACATTATAATTCATGTGGTTGGAAAACTTTGTTTCCCAATAATTCTATTATTTGCATTTTATATTCAAATTAATGGGGACAACGCTCCAGGAGGAGGTTTCCAAGCTGGTGTGATCGCTGCCTCTGCTTTTATATTACATAGCTTCATTTTTAACAAAGACACCACGTTAAAGATTTTGCCACAAACATTGCTCACTTACTTGTCTGTGTTTGGAGTACTCTTATACTTAATCACTGGTGTTATATGCATTATTTTAGGTGGTTATTTCTTAGAATATAATGCCCTTAATTTCATCAACTTAAACTCTAAAACAGGGATTGTGTTGATTGAATGGGGAGTTGGAATAACCGTGTTTTCAATAATATGTAAGATATATTATTATTTTTTATAGTAGAATTCAAATGACCTTAACTTATATTCAAGTATCAAACACCCCTTATATTATTTCTTTTGCATTATTTTGTATAAGTTTATATGGAATTCTTATATCGCAAGACAGATTTAAGAAAATCTTATGCTTAGGACTTTTACAAACTGCTTCTATAATTTTTTTTATGATCTTAAGTAAAGTAGATGGAAATAAGGTACCTTTTGTAACTCATCCTCAAGAGGCTAATTTATCTTTATTAGCAAATCCACTACCCCATGTCTTAATGTTAACTGCTATTGTCGTTAGCGTTGCTACTTTAGCTGTAGGCCTTGCTTTAATCATCAAAATAAAAAACAAATAAACATGTTCAATTTTTACATTATTTCACAACTACTGTTACCTTTATTTACAGCGACATTACTTTTATTAACTCAGAATAAAAAAATATCATATTTCGTTACAACAATAACATCAGGCATTCTAACAATTTTTTCTTTTTTTATTTTATATTATTCATATTTTAATGACTACAGATACTTCTTCGGAGGATGGCTCCCCCCACTCGGCATAGAGTTACTAATAACCTTTTCAAACGCTATCTTGCTATCTTTAATATCTCTCTCAGCATTCCTTACTTTTCTTCTTGGACATGCCTCATTTTATCATCAAAGAAATATAAACCACTCATCCTTTTGTTCATTATTTCTTATTGCCCTCACAGGAACATTTGGAATCGTGATAACAAACGATTTTTTTAATCTATATGTCTTTATAGAAATTGCATCTATCGCTTTATACGCACTAACTTCTGTAGGCACAATAAACTCTACAAAATCAGCTTTTGATTATTTAATTATTGGTACAATTGCTGCCATTATTATTTTAATGGGGATAGGGGTCTTATATAGTGCCTCTGGTACATTAAATATTGATCATTTTATCTCATTAACACCAAATATAAAAAATACATCACTTCTTTCAATCGGCTCATGCCTTATTATTGTAGGATTGGCATTAAAAGCATCTTTATTTCCCTTACACACTTGGTTAATAAATTTATACACCACAACCAACAATATTGTTGTGCCATTTTTAAGCGCTGTCTCCACAAAGATTTATGTATTCTTGGTAATAAAGATGGCTATGTTTATACTACCGATAAGCAACATTATGATCAACACACTCTCATTATTAGCAATCATAGGTGCTATCATTACATCCTTTGCCGCAACACAACAACAAACTATAAGAAGTATTCTGGCATACTCTTCTTTAACTAACATTTGTTATATATTCTTAGTATTAAATATTCAACGATCTCTAGAAGTAACATTATTATTGATTGTAAGTCATAGCCTAGTCAAACTCTCCCTGTTTATATTAACAAATCATATTATCGAAACCAAGAAAACTAATACTATCACATCGCTAAATGCGCTATTTTTTGAAATGCCTCTTATAGTCATATTATTTATTATTAACGCTGCAAGTCTCATAGGAATTCCATTTACTTTAGGTTTTATTAGCAAGTTTTATTTATTACTAGGATTAATAAAAAATCACCACTGGACAATCACCATCCCTATATTAGTGTCGTCATTTATGAGCTTAATCTATTTCTGGAAAATAATAGAAACTATGATTGAAAAAAAAGAAACAGAGCTAATACCCACACCGCCTTTGCAACGCAACTATGTTATAGAATATGGTGTGCTAATTCTAACTTTAATAAACATTCTTATAGGAGTAGCTTTTATTTACACTCCTTTTAATTTTCAATTTAATTAGAGAGATATCGTGGAAATAAATATTTTATTACTAATTGCCACTATTATCACTCAATTAGCAACAAATTTTTTCACTCAGAAGCAATCACATTACATCTTTACTATATCAAACTGTACTTTTAGTGCGATCATTACTCTTATCTGTTTCTATACAAGCTTTCTCTTTATAAATAACGAGCAATCATTTATAGAGATAGATTTTATAATACTAAAAGCCAACATAGAACCGCTAACCCTCATTTTCTTAAATATGATCAGCATATTATGGCTCATTACAAATATCTATTCCCACAGTTATTTACATATGAACCCAGAAATAAATATTAAAAAATTCTATATTTGCACCACAGGCTCTATATTCAGCACTATAATGATTGCAATATCTAATACCTTAATTAGCACTTTTGCATTTTATGAATTACTGACTCTTTTTACTTACCCTCTTATATCTAACACGAATACCAACCACGAAAAAAAAGAAGCAAGATTTTACTTGTATTTTCTCATCTCCACCTCATCAATTATACTATTTCCTTTAATTTTGTTTCTAGGTACTCACTTCAGTACTGTTACTTTTAAAGTTGGCGGTATACTAAACAACGACTATGCTTATATAACACCTATGGTTATCTTAGTGTTATACGGAGTAGCAAAAGCAGCTATAATACCAGTGCATTTTTGGTTGCCACGAGCAATGGTGGCACCAATACCTGTCAGTGCATTATTACATGCTGTAGCAGTAGTGAAATCTGGAATATTTATAATAATCAAAATGTACATTTATATATTTGGTATAAAAATGCTTAAACATCTACCATCTTGGCATGGGGTAAATATAATAACAATACTATGCGCATTATCTATGCTTCTTTCAGCTATAATAGCCATCTATCAAGTAACCTTAAAAAAATTATTGGCATACTCGACCATCAATCAACTCTCTCTTTGTCTACTCGCAGCATCTTTATTCACTGTCCACGGCATTAAAGCTTCAATACTTCATCTACTAAGTCATGCAGTTAGCAAAATCACTTTATTTTTTACCGCAGGATATATTTATTCTAACGCTAGAATCACAAAAATAAAGGATATGAATGGACTAGCAAAAAAATTACCTGTAACATCTTTTATGTTTGCAATAGGAGCATTATCTGTCATAGGTATCCCACCATTAGCTGGCTTCATTAGCAAAGCTTATATTCTCTATGCAGCCATCGCTGCGCAACCTAATTACTTAGTAATGTTTACTATCACCGCAAGCATAATCCTCTCTACCCATTATTTTGGGACCATAATATATAAAATATATTTCCAAAAAATGGATACAAAAGATAGAGCAATTTATTCAGAAACTTCTAACTCATCAATGATTGTTGGGACTATTTTTTCAATCATATTAGTATTTACATATATAATATGCTATCCATATATTATTTCGTTACTAGAGAGGATAAATTATTAATGCTAAATTTATTGTACCCTGGACTCATTTTACTTGTTACTGCTATGCTTACAATGATAAAAAAAGAATGGCAGAAACCTTTGTTTCTGATAGCGCCAATTTTAAGCCTAGTAATATTACTTAGCACTTCCATCAATACTACAAATATTTACAATCTGATAATAGCCGCCTCTATACTTATCGTGTTATTTGCAAACAACATTTTCACTATTTTTAACTCTCAAACAACTCAAACTAGAGACTTGCAATTATCTCTAATATACATCGGCGCTGGACTCTCAGCTATTTTAACAAAGCATCTAATAGTTATTTTCTTATTTTTAGAGTTAATGATGTTGGCAGGTGCCCTACTCATTTTCAATGGCCACAATCTTAAATCAAAAACCGCTGGTCTAAGTTATCTAAAAATACATATGTTATCAGGAACATTATTTTTAATGGGATTAATCATAACTATCATATCACACGAATCTATAATTCTTAGCTCTATAACACTAGAAAAGTTAAACCTTGGACAAATATTTTTTGTCTGCTCTCTTTTAATAAACGTTGCTCTCCCACCTTTCTCTTACTGGCTAACAGAAGGCTATACAGCAACCTCTCCCTTTGGGTCTTCAATTCTTTCTGTATGCACTACAAAAATATCTTTACTGTTAATTGCTCAATTACTTCTTGGTATGCATTTTCTAATATATATCGGAATTTTTATGGGGGTATATGGAATCATTTACATGTTATTAGAAACGCACATACGAAAAGTACTAACATTCTCTATCATAAGCGAAATAGGCATTATCTTAATATCCATTGGTGTAGGAAATTTTAATATTGCAATGTCACTTATTATCACAAATATTTTTTATATATCCCTGCTAATGATGTGTACAGGAAACTTTGATTTATTCTCAAATACAAAACACTATTTCGAAATAAAGAAAATACCAAATAAAAAACTCATGCTGACAGCATATGTTGTCACTGTATTTTCTATCTCCTCTCTTCCTTTAACACCTGGCTATTTTAATAAATATGCACTTGTACAAACGATTATCAATACAAACCAAGCTTGGCTTATCACCGTTCTAAACGGACTAAATGTAGGAATGACTCTAGCATTATGCTTTAAAACACTGCACTTTACTTTTTTCTACAATAAAAAAATCCAAAACATGAACTTAAAAAATAATAATATAGGTATATATATACTCCTAGCCTTTACAATATCTTTGTATTTGCTTGTCCCACTCTATATGTACAAACAACAAATTTTTGATATCAAAATAATAAAGCAAAGCCTTTGGTGCTTATTAGCTTACTGCTTATTCAAGTTATTAAAAAAACACTTGTACTTCAAAACAAACACTAACCTTAAAGAACCAGATTTTTTATACAGAACAATTCTACCTTCAGTATCTCTTTTTATACTTAGATCTCTTGCAAAGCTTGTGGAATATATCACCCAAAGCTATGCTACTATTTCTAGCAAAAGTAATCTTGCAAAATTAATAACATTAGGGCAACCAAGACAATTATCAGGCTCAGAACATTTAAATAAAACTATACTTTATGTAATAGCTATATTAATTTTTGTGCTTATCTTAACATTATGTTTTTCTTAGGAACCTTGTTCTGTATCTTAGGTACCAAATACAAAACAATACAAAAAGAAAGTTGTTAAAATATAGCAATTCCAGAAAACCATACCTCTTAGATACTCCGGAATTAAAGAAAAAGTATAAAAATACATAACCAGACGCAACAATACAAATTTTTAATACATTTTTTGAATCCCAAAACCTATTATAAGCACTGGAAAAAAGAAAAGCTGCAGCTATAAACATAAAAACTATATTTACTAATGGCCAAGAAATTCTTTTATGGATTTCCATTGTCTTATGTTGTGCCTCCTCCCCATTATTAGGTACATAATTTAACAACGATATAAACCCTAAGCTTTGTAAAGACATACGATTATTATTAGTATGTTTTACAAATGGAATGTTAAGAATCAAACTATCAAAAAATACCATTTGCAACGCATTATTTTGCACAGTTTGCCTACTCCCGTGATACATTTTAAATAAAATTGAATCTTTATATACTGCAATCTCAGCGCTTCTAGCAAGAAGAACAGCCTCTTCCTTTATTTCACTTTTATCATATATAATTAAACCATCTACCTTATCTCCATACTTCTGATTAATATACATAGAAACTTTATCTGAAACATTAACGAACCTCTTCTCTGTAATGACTTTAGGCAAAATAATGCTGCTAATAAGTCGCCTTTGATCCAGAATTTTTGTTTTAGAATAAGGAATAACAAAAAATAAAAAAATATAAGAAATAGATGTGATAATGGTGGTTACGCAAAGAATAGGCTTCAGAATCTCCCATACCCCAACACCAGACGATTGGAGAACAACAAGTTCTTTATCAATAAACATACTATAGTGCAAATAAAAAATAGAACATAACAAAGCCATAGGAGCAACATGAACAAAAATATCTGGCATTATATATAAGGCAAATTTTAGAATATTTCTTAAACCCATATTCTGCGATATGGTAAAATCATTAAGAACTCTGATCACTTGAAATAAGATCATAACAAAAAGTAAAAATGCACAACAAATTAGAAAAAACCTAAATATCTTACGTGCAATATACAAATAATAAAGCTTCACTCACCACTCTTGTTACTTAATAAATTCAAGACTATACAATGATTATAAAATAACAACTACAAAAACCTTAAAAAAAGATTAAGCGAAGCATAGCTTGACACAGCTAAGGTTTATGCTACGATAAATAGCGCTGAATAAATAGTGTATTATACATCTAAAATAAAATGAAAAAAACACAGACATTATATTTTTTACCATGGCTCATGTGGTTTATTGCAACAGTATTTTTTGCTTATCAGTTCATTTTAAGATTATTTCCAGCATTAATCATTACTGAAATCATGTCGCGTTTTAATATTACAGCAGCGCAATATGGCATACTATCCGCAATGTATTATGCAGGATATGCTGGAATGCAAATCCCAATAGCAATATTACTAGATAAATACGGACCACGCATAGTTTTATTTATGTGCGCTGCTTTAGGCGCATTATCTTCATTAATAATATTATTTACTGATAATTGGTACTTAGTATTATTTGCACGATTTGCTGTTGGTGTAGGATCTGCCGCAGGATTTCTAGGGGTATCAAAAGTAATTTCAATATGGTTTAGCCCTAAAATATACGGAAGAATGATAAGCATCGCTTTTAGTCTAGGCTTAATAGGCGCGGTATACGGTGGAAGACCAGTCAGTTCTATGATATCAATTTTCGGGTGGGAATCTGTTACATTTTACGTTGGTTTAGCTGGAGTTGCTATCGCAATACTTGCATTGTTATTCATCTCACAACCAAAGAATTTTACTGATACACAAAACAATAACATTACACAAAAAGTCTCTTTGCTGTTATCTAACAAAACTATAATTTTATTATCTTTAGCTAGCTTACTTCTTGTTGGAACGCTTGAAGGATTTGCCGATGTATGGGGAGTATCATATTTAGAAAAAGCCTACAATATTAATAAAATTACAGCAGCAACTATTATCTCATTTATATTTATAGGCATGATAATAGGCGCGCCAGCACTAGCTTTTGTCGCAGAAAAACTAAAATCTTATCATATGCTTGCTGCGATTTGTGGTATTGCAATGGCACTTATATTGTATGCAATCACTTCTTTACATGAGCAAATTACAACTAATATGCTCTACATTTTAATGTTTTTTATCGGGATATTTTGTTGCTACCAAGTACTAGTATTAACTATTGGCTTTACATCTGTGGAACATAATCTAACGGGCATTACAATAGCTTTTCTAAATTGCATCAATATGATCGGTGGCTCTGTATTTCATTCAATCATCGGAACTGCATTAGATTATTTTTGGCAAGGACAAGTCATAAACAACGTCCGTATATACAACATTAACACATACAATAAAGCATTAATAATCATACCAATTGCAGCAATCCTTGGGTCTATAGTCTTCTTAATAGTAAGATTTAAGAAAAATCTATACTTACAAAGTAAAGTAGAATAAAAAAAACAGTAGCTAACAAAGCTCTTTTGGCAACTTAAATTTTATATTTTCTTCTATACCTTGAAGTAATGAAATATTTACATCAAATTTTTCTTTTAAACAACTCAGAACTTCTTGTACTAGAACTTCTGGTGCAGATGCACCTGCTGTTATCCCTACAACCTTTACAGATTCAAACCATGAATAATCTATATTGCTAGCATTATCTATTAAATAGCTTTTAATGCCATTTTCTTCACCTAAGTCTTTAAGTCTATTAGAGTTAGAGCTCTTTTGTGAACCAACTACCAGTATGATCTCAGCCTGTCTACTTAATTTTCGAACAGCATCTTGTCTGTTCTGCGTTGCATAACATATGTTTTTCAAATCAGGTCCTTCTATTCTTGAGAATCTAGATTTTAATTCATGAATTATATTAGTCGTGTCATCAACACTAAGAGTAGTTTGCGTGACATAGGCTAGATTATCATTAATATCAAAAGGTAAATTTCTTACATCTTCTACAGAAGATACTATCATAACCTCTTGCTTTACTTTACCCGTAGTTCCTTCAACTTCAGGATGGCCTTTGTGACCTATCATAATAATTTTTTTATCTAAACTTTCTTGTCTCTTTGCTTGAAGCTGAACTTTTGTAACCAAAGGACAAGTAGCATCTATCACTTCTAGATTTCTTATCTTCGCATCTTCTTCTACAGCATCAGATACACCATGAGCACTAAATATTGTTATCGACCCTTCTGGTATCTGAAATAACTCATCAACAAAAATTGCACCTTTTTTCTTAAGATCATTCACTACATATTGGTTATGAACAATCTCATGACGCACATATACCGGAGATTTATACTTTTCTAACGCTTTTTCTACAATATGAATTGCGCGCTCGACACCAGCACAAAATCCTCTTGGCTGCGCTAATATAACTTCTATTTTCTTTTTCATTACTTATCAATTATCTTTATAACAGACAAAACAAAAATACTTTGTTCCAAATTTTTATCAAGCATTTTTAGATAATTAAAGTCTGTAGAATTTTACTTAAAGTTATTGTCTTTATAAGAATAATACACTATAACAGCTATATATTTTCTCCTTTTGTCTCTAAAAGGGTCTGTAGCTCAGGTGGTTAGAGCGCACGCCTGATAAGCGTGAGGTCGGAGGTTCAACTCCTCCCAGACCCACCATTAAATTTTTAAGTAAAATTAATAAAAATTCTTTACATATGGAAACCTCTCTGTATTTTATCATCTAGAAGGAATTAAAAATAAAAGAGAAAAAATGTACATTTCAAAAGAATTACTTAAAATTCTTGTGTGCCCGGTAACAAAACAAAGATTAATTTACTCGGAAGAAGGACAAGAATTAATTAGCCCAGAAGCAGGGCTTAGCTTTCCAATTAGGAATGGTATTCCCATGTTATTAGTTGACGAAGCAAGAACAATACACCCAGACAGATTAAAAAAGATTTTAGAAAAAGAAGCAAAAGAATCTGTTGTAAGCAAAACAGCTTAAGTGTATTCTAGCTGATATTATTTGCCCGCGTGATGGAATGGTAGACATAACGGACTTAAAATCCGTGGGGCTTTAAGCCCTTGCCGGTTCAAGTCCGGCCGCGGGTACCATTCATTCTACAATACTTCAGAAGATAATTTAAGACTCATTAACCACAAGTTAATATTATTGTTCTCTAGAAATAGATGCAGTACAATGAGAATTGTCTTACCCACAGCCCGGTATTCAATAATTGTTATGAGAAAAGTATGAATACAACAACAAGTAAAACATTATTAAAGAATTATCTTGAGAAGAGTATAAATATACAAACAACTTCATGCTAGATCACTATTCTCTGAAGAACAACATTATTTCTTTCCTAAAATTTCGATATTATTTTGTAGTTCAAAATGTTGTAAACAATCTTTGTGAACCTAGCTTTTGATACAATTTAATTCACTCACTACAACATCACATTCCTTAAAACAAGCCTGCAAACCGCAATTAATATTAAAAATCAAATTATTAACCGATACTCTATATTTTTTAGAATATTATTAAAATTTTTACTATTTTTAAAAATACTATTGCAATTTGTATAAAATTTGTTTACTATTTGTACAATTTAAGTTATGAGCTTCAAATAACATGTTATATAAATGCAGCCCAAACAACAATGTTCTAGAATTTAATCTTGCATATAAAAATGGTAAATTTGTAGCTGCATACACAGTACAAACTGCCACTAGCAGAAGATTGTTTTATTCAATTCTTGACAATGGAAATTGCCTAAATACTACTGCCCAAGAAGAAGCAACAGTACTAGAAAGTACTGCACTAAACTTCTTTAATGATACACATATCGCTCTTTCTTGGTTCAAGTCACCAACAGGAACGATATACAAAGAAATAAATCTTAACACTGGATATTCAACTAACTACACACTGTCTAATAAAGCTTGCTATACAAAACTTACAAGCAATGACTTTGGTACTACTATTGCTTGGTCAGAATCTACTGCGACATGTAATCCTCTCAAAATAAAGCAAAATTATGGACAAAATTATCAGTATACAATAGCAAATGCATGCGCTACCTCTCTAGATGTTTTAGCTATACAAGACAAAACTGTTCTCGTGTGGTCAGAGTTTATAGACGCTACAAACTCTGGGGATATAAGGTTACAAACTTTTAATTCAAGCTTGCAACCAAGCATGTCCATAACACCAATAACTCAAAACCCAGGAACCGAAGTTACTCCATCGCTAACTGCAATAAATGATGCAAGCTTTGGTCTTGCATGGAACGCTCTTCCTACAGGCAACCCGACAACTGCCTACGACGTATTTATGCAAACACTAAATACCAATGGCAAACAACTTATCGGGAAAACCCAACTCAATAAATATACTCTTAAAAGCCAAATGAGAGCCGTATTAGCTGAAAATCAAGGCGTTATAGCTGCCGCGTGGGACAGTCGAGATCAAGACGGTAGCGGAGTTGGAATATATGGAAAAATATTCTTTACAAACGGTACACTTATACGAGATGAATTTCGTATTAACCAAATTACAGCTGGAGATCAAACTAACGCTAGAGTTGTTGCAAAAGAAGATTCATTCGTTTTTGGTTATGTCTCACAGGATACTATCAATCTAGAAGTAGTTGATATTAGTTCATATATAGAAAAGAAACAAGATTCTACACCAACAGAAGCATTGACAGATAATCGAGAGGACACACTCACACATACCTCATCTAAAACAAGCATCGAAACACCAACATATTCTAGTCTTTCTAGCAAAACTGTCTCAATATCCAAATCTATATCACCAACACCTTCTACATCACACACAATATCTCAAGCAATAGATATTACCGAAACACATACACTTAGACATACATATACTAATAGCTACTTACAACTACACAATGCAACACCACTACCACAAACAACAACACAAGAAAAATTAAAAACACAGGCTCCAAAAATAGCAGACGCGATTCCATCAACACCAAAAGTAATAGCAGAAAATGCTGCAACTGGAGCAAGCGTTGCAAGCGTGTTTACACTTTCTACAACTAACGTTGCGATTGGATCGCGTATTAATACTGCAGATAAACTTTCCTCATGTGATACTTTAGATTTTCAAAATATAACATTTCCACAACCATCATGGTCACACCATCCTTTACAATTTTCATTAGGTGATAGCCCACTTAAATACGAAATAGGGGCCTTAGTTGGGAACTTAGCTTTATACGTAGGTGGATTTTCTATACTAACAGGACTATCTTGGTATTTTGGAGCTCCAGCTATTTTCTTTCCTGGCTCGCACGCCTTACTAGCCGCATATTTCTTTCCAGAAATAGCTAGCTCTTCAGCTACATTAATCAAATACGGATCACCAGGGATAAAAATTGCAGCAACCTTACCTTTGATACTGATGGGGGCTCACTCTATTTATTACGGAAATTTTTTATGGACTCTAGAAGCTACTTTCTCAACTAAAAAACTGAAGTGGCGTGCACCAAAAAATAAACCAGAATACACGAAAAAATATGGCACATATTTTGAGGATTATTCTAAGTCCAAACTAGAAGCGTTTCCTGTAGATAATATGTTTAATATAGCTACAGGATTTCTATCAGGATTCAATCCTGATGAACTATCAGAGTGCAACAACATGCTATATTCTGGTACAGCACTATACTCTGGTTATTTTATATATTTACTAGCAAGACGCCCTTATATATCTACATTAAATAATGTTTTTTATATATCGATGGCAGCTTTACAGGCAACACCATTAATTTTGAAGACTGTTCAAGTTAACTATCCAGACCTAAAAAATAGCACATCAATGACCTCAGCTATAGAAGTAACGCCTGTAATAGCTAACTACGCCCTTGCAGCAAAAACTATATTTGATATTGGGAAACTGATAAAAGAAAGCTCCTGCTGTACCAAAGCCTCAATCTCTATCGATAGCGATAGCGATAATGATCAGCTACTCCAGGTGTTAGCACCTAGTAACGCAGCTCCATCACAACATGGATTATTACAAGCACCACCCCCTCCTTCTTCTGGTGGTGGCAACAATGGAATAACACCATCGAACCCTCTAAATTCTGCTCAAACCAATACAGGTACTTTTGCTCCATCTGGTCACCATCCTAAACACACAACACACAGTACGGTTCCAGATGTAACAGCATCAACGTTTGATCCATATCATAATACAGATTTAACAGCATCCCATAGCCACACCGTTTTTATTGGTTCTCATCATCCAGTAGGTTATGACTCAGAATTATAACTAAAAAATCAATTTTTATTATCATAACCAAATTGGTTTTTATATATATTACATTTTTACTATACAAATTTAATTACAAATAAAATATTCTCCATAAAAACCCCTTTGATAGAGACAAAATACTTACTAAATAAGAATGTGCATATTGCATTGAAAGAAAAAACTTCATCACATATTACCTACTTTTCTCCACCACTATATATAGCCACACTGATACAAAAAAACCACAGTATATTGTTTGAATGTAGGGGTTTGCTAAACAAAGATTGATTCTAATACATCTTGATTAAATAACAGTAAGAGGGAATGAAATATCATCTCCATAGATTTGCTATATCTCTTAGTTTTTCTATGAAATCGTGCGAGGTAGTGCCT